>JAGHSL010000121.1 GCA_018065885.1 Candidatus Limimorpha equi | reverse complement strand
TCGCCTCGTGCCGTGGGCAATGCCGTAGGTCATAATCCGATTTCCATCATCGTTCCTTGCCATCGCGTAGTGGGTGCTGACGGCAGTCTGACGGGCTATGCGGGCGGTTTGGAACGGAAAAAGTATCTTTTACAGCTTGAAGGTGTGAATTTGTCTGCCCCAGTCAAGAAAAACTGTAATTTTGCAAATAATAAGAATGAGTAAACACTAATAACAATGAGAAAAGTATTTTTATCCTTGGTTTTATCGGTCCTCGCTTTTGTAGGCGTGGCCAATGCACAAGTCAATCCGTTCAGCACGTCATCGGGCTACCTTTTCAGCACCAATGTCGACTGGACGACAATTCATTACGGCCTTTGCCGTTTCACAGATGGCTTTTCAAACATCGAGTATCTTAGTTCTGCTGATGGTTTCTTTGGCGGCTCTGCTGCCGTCGATGGCGTGATGTATGGCACCAACGACCAGATGTTTTTCTACAAGTTCGATTTGAACGACGGTTCCATCATACAAAAGAAATCGACCAACCACTATTGGTATGACATGGCTTACGACTACACGACCAGCACCATGTATTGCATCCAGGAAAACGGTTTCGGTAAAATCGACTTGGAAACGGGTCATTCTACCACGATTCGCACCTATGCCAGTTTCTATTTCTGGGCCATCGCCTGCACCAGCGGCGGCACGCTTTATGCCATCGACATGGACGGCTATCTCTACCAGATTGTGAACAAGGAAACGGGCGATGTCTATTGCATTGGCAATACAGGCTTGGCTTCGCAGTATCTCTGCTGTGCTGCCATCGACCCGAATACCGACATCATGTATTTCCAATATTGCACCAATACGTGCGACAAGCTCTATTCCATCGATTTGGAGACGGCCCAAGCCACATTCATCTGCGAATGCGATGAACTATCAGGCTTGACCTTCGATTTCGAATACGATGCCGTGAGCGAAAACGAAATGAATGTCAATGTCTATCCAAATCCTGCCGCTGATTATCTGACAGTTAATGCCGAAAATATCAGTCACATTACTGTTATCAACACTTTGGGACAAGTCGTTAGCGACATGAAAGCCGAAGGCAACGAAGTGCGCGTGGATGTGTCGCATCTGCCAGCTGGCAATTATTTCGTGAAGGTCAGATCGGAAGGAAAGATCAGGACGCGGAAGGTTGCAATAATGGATTAAGGATTTTTTCTTTTTGCGCAAAAGCTGAATAAAAACACCGTCCATGACAGATATTTTCACACCTGAGCAGCGCAGCCACATCATGCAACAAATCAAAGGCAAAGACACCAAGCCTGAGATGATTGTGCGAAAATATCTGTTTTCCAAAGGGTTCCGTTTTCGCGTGAATGTGAAGCGTTTACCAGGTAAGCCCGACATTGCCTTGCGCAAATACCGCACCGCCATTTTCATTCACGGCTGTTTCTGGCATGGCCACGAAGACTGCAAATTAGCTTCACACCCTCAAACCAACAAGGAGTTTTGGGAAGCAAAAATCGCTCGCAACAAAGCCCGCGACATCGCGACACGCGAAAAACTCAAGGCCATGGGCTGGAACACGATGATTATCTGGGAATGTCAATTGAGCAAAGTCAGCATCCGTCAACAGACCTTGGAAAGCATAGTCCAAATCCTCGATGATACTTTTCTGAAACTCAACCAGCCTAAGAAAAAAGTCGTGTTATATCAGCAATCAGAAACAAGTTATTCGCAAGCCGCCGAAAGTTCATCATACGGAAACGAAATCGCAAACATAGACTGAAAACAAGAGAGACCGACTCTTATGAATCGGTCTCTCTTGCTGATTTATAAAATCCTTTACTTGTTATGATGTGAATCGAAATTGGCTTTTACAGGATCAACTTGCTCAATTGTTTGTGCAACCGTATCATTTTCGATTATTCCGCAAGCATTCAGAATCTTACCCTTCAAGTCGCAGTTTTCCATCCAGCCCGTAAACTGTTCTGCACCAGGACCGTAGGCAAACACCATAACAGGCAGACAAGTATGGCTTCCTGTGGAAAACGCCAAGCACGGATTGTTGTAATGTCCTTTTGGATCTCTCAAGCTCAGACCGCCGGTTTCGTGGTCGGCTGTGACGACAAGCAAAGTGTTTTCGTGGGTTTTCGCATAATCCAAGGCAACTTGAATCGCATCGCTGAAATCCTTAATTTCGTCCACCATATAAGTCGAATCGTTGGCATGGCAGGCAAAGTCGATTTGCGAACCTTCCACCATCAGGAAGAAACCGTTTTCGCTATCATCCAAGGTCTCGAGAGCGGTTTTCACGCCACGCGGCAGGAAATCGCCTCTTTCGGAAATGACAGGTAAATGTTCTTCTTCAACCAACACGGCATATTTCTTATTGGTGACATCAATTTTGGCCAGCGTATCATACACTTTCCAGCCTTTTTGTGTCATTTCTTCAAACAAATCACGACCATCATTGCGCTGGTTGAAATACTTGGAACCACCGCCAATCATCACGTTGAGGTTGTCGCAATTCA
>JAGHSL010000208.1 GCA_018065885.1 Candidatus Limimorpha equi | reverse complement strand
CTGAAAATCCTTACTGAATTTGAAAGGAGAAAATAAATCTGTAGTTGAAAATCCTCTGCGAAAGTCAGCGAAATCAGCGGGAGAAAAAAACATGTTCCGCCAAGGCGGGAGAGAGTAAATTCGGAGTAAATTTTTCGAGTAAATTTTGAGTAAATTTCTTTTCGTGCGCCAGCCAATCCGTGAAAATTCATGCGCGGTTCCTGCGCTCCCTGAGCCGGTTGAAAGGACTTGTCGAAGGGCGCATCAAAATTTTTCCGTTCAATCTGTCAAATCTGTAGTTATCTAAAAATCAACTGAATCTGCAAAATCAGCGGCTCAAAAAAAACTCTGCGCAAATCAGCGGCATCTGCGGGAGAAAATATCAAATCTGTAGTCGTCCAAAAACCAGATCACAGTTCCTTCTTATGGAAAATAAAGTCATGTCCCAAATATACCTCGCGCACATGCGGGTCTTGAGCCAGTTTCTCAGGCACATCCGACATCAGGACCGTACCATCGAAAAGCAGATAAGCCCGGTCGGTGATAGACAAGGTTTCGTGAACATTGTGGTCGGTGATCAGCACTCCGATATTCATCCTCTTGAGCTTGAAAATGATGCGCTGAATGTCCTCGACGGCAATTGGGTCGACACCGGCAAAAGGCTCATCCAAAAGGACGAAATGCGGGTCGGTAGCCAAGGCGCGTGCTATCTCAGTCCTTCTTCTCTCGCCGCCCGAAAGCTGTATACCCTTGTTTTTGCGCACATGCTGCAAGCCGAATTCATCCAAAAGGTCTTCCAGTTTCTTTTTCTGCTGGTCTTTGGAAAGATTTTTCTTAAACTGCATGACCGACAGAATGTTGTCTTCGACCGTCATTTGGCGGAAAACTGACGCTTCCTGAGCCAGATAGCCAATGCCCAACTGAGCACGTTTATACATAGGTTCAGCCGTAATTTCCTGGTCATCAAGGAAAACCTGACCGGAATTAGGCTTGATGAGACCGACAATCATATAGAAAGTGGTTGTTTTACCGGCACCATTCGGCCCAAGAAGACCGACAATTTCACCTTGGTTGACTTCAACGCTAACCTGCTTTACAACCGTGCGTTGCTTGTATTTCTTGACCAAATCTTGAGTCCAGAGTTTCATAAGAACGTGATTTTAGTGTGAATTGAAAAAGAACTTGGAACAATAATATCTATTTTTCGCTTCGCTAAACACATATTAACGTAAATAAAACGTAAATCATCGAAATTTCTAATCATTTTCCCTATCAGTTTAATTCACATTAATTAACGGTTAATTAGTGGCAATTTGCGTTTCAAAAGAATAACGTTTGATTTGCGTTTAATTTGTTCCAACTTTTTATTTAAGTAACTATTTAAAATTAAACTACTATATACAAAGGACACGGGATTTCGAGACTGCGAGGCTTCGGAATGCCGGAATGCCTCGTAATCTCGCATTCCCGCGACCTCGATGCCTCGTTTTCAATATGTAAACTAATTTTGCTCACCTACTTATCTTTACTTATGTGATTTCAGAAAATACCTTCCTTTAATATATCATGCAGATGGACGACGCCCAAATAATGCTCGCCATTCACCACAGGCAACTGGGTAATGCTGTTATGGCGCATAATACCCAACGCATCGGCGACAAGCGCATTTTCACCGATGGTCTTCGGATTTGGTGTCATGATTTCAGATGCCTTGATTTTTTCGATGTCAGGATGTTTCATCAGCATACGCCGCAAATCGCCATCTGTGATGATGCCAATCAATTTGCCGTTTTCGGTAACAACGGCAGCACCTAAACATTTCTTGGTCATCTCGATAATGACTTGTGCCAGACTGTCGTCAGGCCCGACTTCAGGCTTTTCATTTTTCGTGTAAAGGTCTTTCACGCGCAGATACAGCTGTTTGCCAAGTGCACCGCCCGGATGGAATTTGGCGAAATCGTCATTCGAGAAACCACGGCCTCGCATCAAGGTCAGAGCGAGAGCATCGCCCATAACCAACTGAGCCGTTGTGCTGCAAGTGGGAGCCAGATTGCCGGGAATGCCTTCATTTGACACAGTAACGTCGAGGATGAAATCGGCTTGTTCGGCCAAAAACGATTTGCGATTGCCCACAATGGCCACAATCTTGTTGCCGCGCAATTTGATCAACGGCACCAGGACCTTGATTTCGGGCGTTTCACCGCTTTTTGAAAGTACAATCACGATGTCGCCTTCACGAATCATGCCCAAATCGCCGTGAATGGCATCGGCTGCGTGCATAAACACGGATGTAGTTCCCGTTGAATTCATCGTAGCCGTTATCTTTTGGGCAATGAGGGCGCTCTTCCCTATGCCTGAAAACACGAGGTTTCCACGACTTTCAAGAATCAAACGAACCACTTTTACAAAATCATCGTCCAAAAGAGGTCTTAAATGAGCTATTGCATCCGCTTCATTTTCAATCACTTGATTTGCAATTTGAAGAATATCCTGATTTTTTTGCATTTTTTCTTGAATTTTCTTGCGTCATAAAAGCTAAAAGCTATAATTTTGTCTCAAATGAGATTGCAAAATTAGTCAAAAATCTTGAAGTACCAAAAGGAGTTTACAATGGCAAAAAAAGAAGAAACTGCAATTCACAAG
>JAGHSL010000067.1 GCA_018065885.1 Candidatus Limimorpha equi | reverse complement strand
ACATGCAGCGGTTTGCATTTTGCTATGAATTGTTTTATCCATTTTATTAATTTAATATTTTTATTATGCAAAAATTTCAGATTGACCTTAAAGGTCGGGAGTATGCAACCCCAAGCACGTTTAGCGTAGCATTGCAAAGCACTCAGGTTTTATGTTCATCAGCTGTTGCAGTAACAAGCAATGGACCAAGTTATGGCGCTAAAAGTATTAACATTTAAACGGTTGAAAAGATGAAGACTTTGAGAAATTTTGTGATTGCAGTTTGTGCAATAGCTTTGTCGGCAGGTATGGTTTCCTGCAAAAAGGACAAGAAGGAAAACGGTTCCGTAGTGAAGGCTTCTATCGTCGCCACTGATGGCGGTTCAAAAACCAGCATAGGTGGTTTGGTGGATGGTGATAATCCTTACTATCCTGTGTTGTGGGCTGACGGAGACCAAATGGCAGTTTTCAGTGGAGAAAAGACCGATGCTGCTGTCTTGACGCTTACTAAGGGTGCCGGAACACAGTCGGGTGAATTTTCCGGTGCAACAATTGATGCCGCTGAATCGTATCTTGCAGCTTATCCTGCAACGGCAACACGCAGTGGCAACACCATTACATTCGACCTTACCGATGACTATCAGGCTGGTCCAATGGCCGCTTACTCAACCGATGGTGGCAATTTCAACTTCAACACGCTTCTGACCATGGTTAAGTTCAGCTTCCATGGTACAGCAGGAATTACAAAAGTTGTCGTTAAAGACGAAAGCAAACCTTTCGATGGCACTTTGACCGCTACATGGAATGGAACTAATTTCGTTACAGCTTATTCAGGCGGTAGCTCGACGACAAAAGAATTATCATGCACGGGCACAAATAATGGTGCCGACTATAGCTACGATGTCTCTGCTTTCTTCGTACCTGAAGGCACATTGGCCAGTTTCACTCTGACGTTCTACGCTGGCGGTGATGTAGTAAAGACTCTCACAAAAACCCTTGATGGTGGTGTTCAGGCCGGCCAAAGCTATGACATTACTGTGAATGATCCAATTGTGGAAGGATATGATATGGGTAACGCTCCTGAATTTGTTGAACTCATCGATTTTGGTGGCAGCGTAATTTGGGCAAGTGCGCCTATGGGTGCTACAACAGATAACCTTTATGGTGAATTCTATGCATGGGGAGAGATTGAACCGAATCATAAAGGTAGTGCAAGTGTTTATCGTTTTAAATCCCAAGTTTCAGGTCAAGAGGTCACGAAGTTTTCAAAGTATGTGACTTATAATGGCTATGGAACGGTTGATGGCAAATATCTGCTTGATGATGAAGATAACGTAGTAAAACAAGAATGGGGTGGCGATTGGGATATGCCTACTAAGGATGAAATGCATGAATTGTTTACAAGCAGCGCTTTCACAAAAGAATGGAAGAAGAATTATAATAGTACTGGTAAAAATGGCCTTCTGCTTACCTTGAAATCTGATAATACCAAGAAATTGTTTTTCCCTGCGGCTGGCTATTATTACCAAGGTAATTTTTTTAAAGAAGGTGCGCGATGCTATTTCTGGACTAAAGAAATGGTTCATACTGGTAATCCTGGCTCTAATCCTATTAACACAAAAGATGCGTATTATGTATTCTTATATTGTGATAAGGAAAGTAGTCCAGAGTATGCAAGTAGTGTAAGTTTTTATGAAGGTGCTGGCAGACGTTGCTATTCTTATTGTGTTCTTCCTATTATAAGGAAAAATTCTGCAAAATAATCAGCAGTGATATAGGATTTTCTTTTCATTTTTTCATATTGCAGAAGGGCAGATTTGCCCTTCTGCTTGTTATTAATAAGGTGAAGTTCTTGTTTTCAAAAAAGAAGAACCGATGCTTTGGATTTTGTTGGGAAACCGTTGCGTCATTTGGAAAACAAAATCAGAGTAAATGTTTTGATAATAAATATATTTACTATTTTTGCCGCATAAAAACAGCATGGGCCGCTCGTTGATTCGGTCGAAATGGCGAAAGGGAAAAGAGAGGAAACATGCAAAGACCGTTTCGACAAGCTCAACGGGCGAGGCGACAACAATTCAACGAATAAACAAATAACAACTAAACAACAAAAACATGGATATATTTGAAAGAATATCAAAGGATTCCGGCGGTCCGATAGGGCAGTATCGCGAACATGCCGATGGCTATTTTTCTTTTCCGCGTTTAGAAGGCGAACTTGGCCCGCGCATGGTTTTTAATGGCAAGGAGGTGCTTTGCTGGAGCTTGAACAACTATTTGGGCTTGGCTAATCATCCTGAAATCCGCAGAGTTGATGCGGAAGGAGCCGCAAAATTTGGTCTTGCCGCCCCGATGGGTGCCCGCATGATGAGCGGTCACACCCGTATGCACGAGCATTTTGAAAAGGAATTGGCCGATTTCGAGAAAAAGGAAGCCGCTTATCTTTACAATTTTGGCTATCAGGGCATTGTGTCAACACTTGATGCGCTGCTGACGCGCCACGATGTGCTGATTTTTGACGCTGAAATTCATGCTTGCCTGCAAGATGGAAAGCGTCTGCATTTTGGTAAGTCGTTCTCTTTCAAGCATAACGACATGGCCAGCTTGGAGCAGAAACTGAAAGCGGCTACGGAGGTGGTGAAGGAAACCGGCGGCGGCATTCTGGTCATCACCGAAGGCGTTTACGGCATGACTGGCGCCTTGGGCGATTTGGCTGGCATTGTCGCCTTGAAGAAAAAATACCAGTTCAGAATTCTCATCGATGATGCTCACGGTTTTGGCGTGATGGGGCCGAATGGCCGTGGCACGTCGGAGCATTTCGGCGTGATGGACGACATCGATTTGTATATTGGCGCCTACGCAAAGGCGATGGCCATCATTGGCGGTTTTGTTGCGGGACCTAAGTATATCATTGATTATCTGCGTTATAACATGCGTTCACAGATGTATGCCAAGTCGCTGCCGTTAGCTATTGTCTACGGTTGCGAGAAGCGTTTGGAAATTATCCGTAGTGCCGAGGGCGACCAGCTGCGTACACAGCTTTGGAAGGTGACGCGTGCCTTGCAAAAAGGATTCCGCGACTTAGGTTTTGATATCGGCCCTGCCGAGGCTTGCGTGACCCCAGTCCATGTGCAAGGCGATGTGGCTCAGGCAACTAACATCGCTATGGATTTGCGTGAAAACTATCGCATTTTCTGCTCGGTGGTGACTTATCCTGTCATCCCCAAGGGAATGATTATTTTCCGCATCATTCCAACCGCTGCACACAGCATGGAAGACGTGGAATATACCTTAAAGGCTTTCGCCGAAGTGAAAGAAAAACTCGCCAAAGGCTATTACGATTCCGATGAAGTGCCCGATATGGCAATTCTGTGATTTTCGGAATGTAAATTCGGACGGTTTTAGCTCCGCGTATTGCGTGTGTCTTTCTTTTAGAAAGCAGTGCTCGTGATGCGCGGAGATTTTTTTTTCGGACATAAATCTTACGCAAATCTATCACCGATCTTTGTTCGTGTTGGACGATGTTGGCGGCAAACCGCTATGCATATTGCAAAATAACTGCAAAACATTGAAAGAAAATAAATTAATGAATAATTTATGGCCAATTTGTGATAATTTGTGTTGAAAACCAATAATCAATGCTTCGACAAGTCTATCAAATAGAAACCTATAACCATAAATTTATAAGTAGGTGATCAAAATTAGTTTACATATTGAAAACGAGGCATCGAGGTCGCGGGAATGCGAGATTACGAGGCATTCCGGCATCCCGAAGCCTCGCAATCTCGAAATCCCGTGTCCTTTATAATGTAGTTTAATTTTGAATAGTTACTTGACTCATTACTAATCATCCATCTCCAACTTTTGTCAATCAAATGGTTTTCGGAATGAACATCCGTTTTTCCATTCCGAACAGCCGAAAGCGGTCTTGCCTTTAATGATATGGCCTTTGCCGCACAACGGACAAACGGCACCTTCCACGATTTCAGGTTTTGGTTTGGTGGCTTTGGGCTTGGTTTGGCGTGGTGTCTTGGGTGCGCTTTTCGCCTTCTTTTCTTCGGTAGGCGCAGCCGCCACGCGGCGGTTGCTTGTGTCGGCAATCACCGTCGTCACGATTTCCGTGACCATCTGCTTCAATTCCTCCAAAAACTGTCGGGCTTCGTATTTGTTCTGCTCTATTTCACGCAGTTTCTTTTCCCAGATGCCCGTCAATTCGGCACTTTTCAGCAAATCCTCGTGAATCAGGCCAATGAGTTCGATGCCGGTTTGTGTCGGTTCGAGGCTTTTACGCATCTTTCTGATATACTGTCGCTTGAAAAGTGTTTCGATGATGGCGGCACGCGTCGAAGGACGGCCGATGCCGTTCTCTTTCATCGCTTCGCGCAACGACTCGTCATCGACCAGTTTTCCGGCCGTTTCCATGGCACGGAGCAAGGTCGCCTCGGTGTAAGGCTTGGGCGGCGATGTCCATTTTTCGGCCAATTGCGGTTCGTGCGGGCCGTGTTCGCCTTTTACGAAATCGGGTAGCACTTTCTCCTCCACTTTCTCCTCCCCGTTTTCTGAAGTCTGGTTCGAAACATTCTCTTTATCTTCGTTTTTCTCAGGCTTGATGACCGTTTTCCAACCAGGTTGCAGAATCTGTTTGCCCGAAGTCTTGAACTCCACTTCTTCAACCTTTCCCATGACGGTTGTGGTCGAAAAAACGCAATCGGGATAAAAGACGGCAATGAAATGACGGCAGACCTCATCGTAGACCTTTTCCTCGGCAAACGACAAACCTTGCGGTTGCACGCCCGTCGGTATAATGGCATGGTGGTCAGTGACTTTGCTGCTGTCGAACACTTTCTTCGACTTAGGCAATTTCTTT
>JAGHSL010000089.1 GCA_018065885.1 Candidatus Limimorpha equi | reverse complement strand
GCCATCGACACAGCCAACATGGATTTGAGCATCAAGCCGGGAGACGACTTCTTCCGCTATGCCAACAACAAGTGGTTACAAAACAACCCGATTCCTGAAGAATACACCACCTACGGTGCATTCACCGAACTCGACCAGCGCAACGAGTTGCAGATTCAGGAAATCATCAGCGAAGTCTCCAACGACAGCACCGCCGCCGAAGGCAGCGTAGCACAGAAAATCCGCGACTTCTACAACGCAGGCATGGACACCGTGGCCATCGAAGCACGCGGCTACAGCGAACTGCTCCCATACTTTGAAAAAGTCGACGCCCTGACCGACAAAGCCGACTTGGCCGAACTCATCGGCTATATGCACACGCAAGGTTTCGGCGGTTTCTTCCACGCTGGAGTCGGATCTGACGACAAAAACGCCGACATGGTTATCATGCACGTCTATCAAGGCGGCCTCAGCCTGCCTGACCGTGACGACTACTTTGACGAAAGCTCAAAGGAAATGCGCGAAAAGTATGTCGAACACGTTGCCAACATGTTCAAGCTCATTGGCACCGATGCCGAAACAGCTGCAAACATGGCCAACAACATTCTTGCTTTTGAGACCCGTCTCGCCGAAAAATCACTGACCCGCGTCGAACGCCGCGACCCAGACCGCACCTATAATAAAATGACGCGCGTTGAGTTGCAAGCAAAGTCACCAGTCTTCAATTGGGATGACTATTTCAATGCTCTTGGTGCCCCAGCTTTCGACAGCCTCAACGTCGGTATGCCCGATTTCATCGTCGGCCTCAACAGCAACATCCTCAACACTGACCTTCAAGTCATCAAGGATTATTTGAAATGGAAACTCCTGCACGGCGGCGCAAGTTCAAGTGCACTCAGTTCCGACCTCGACAATGAAACTTTTAATTTCTACAGCAACTATCTCTATGGTCAGGAAGTGCAGCAGCCGCGCTGGCGTCGCATCCTCAATGCCACATCAGACTGCCTGGGCGAAGCCATCGGCCAAATCTATGTTGAGAAATATTTCCCGGCAGCCTCCAAGGAAAGAATGGAGAACCTTGTCGCCAACCTGAAGACCGCCCTCGGCGAACGCATCAAAGTCCTTGATTGGATGTGTGACGAGACTAAGGCCCTTGCCCTTCACAAGCTAGACTGCATGAACGTGAAAGTCGGCTATCCAAACAAATGGGAAGATTACAGTGATTACACCGTAACAAGTGAATCATACTTCCAAAACATCTGCAATGCCTGTGTCTTCAACAACAAGAAAGACATGGCCAAACTTGGCAAACCTGTCGACAAAGAAGAATGGTTCATGCCTCCGCAAACCGTCAACGCTTATTACAGCCCTGATAGAAACGAAATCGTTTTCCCAGCTGGCATTCTGCAAGCACCTTTCTTCAGCCAGGATGCTGACGATGCTGTCAACTACGGTGGCATTGGCGTGGTCATCGGCCACGAAATGACTCACGGCTTCGACGACCAAGGCCGCAAATACGATGAAAAAGGCAACCTCAACGACTGGTGGACTGAAGAAAACGCCGCCAACTTCAAGGAACGTACGCAACGCCTCGTCGAACTCTTCAATGAATTCGAACTCCGTGGCAATCACATCAATGGCGAACTTACCCTTGGTGAAAACATCGCTGACCTCGGCGGCCTGAACATC
This sequence comes from Candidatus Limimorpha equi, assembly GCA_018065885.1. Classification (GTDB taxonomy): domain Bacteria; phylum Bacteroidota; class Bacteroidia; order Bacteroidales; family F082; genus Limimorpha; species Limimorpha equi. Next base: position 2,638 of record JAGHSL010000089.1, on the reverse strand, counting down.
GCTTGGGACGCTTACCAGATGACCGAAGAAGCACAGCGCAACGAAAGCATCGACAATTTCACACCTGCTCAGCGTTTCTTCATCAGCTACGGCACTATCTGGCGTAACAACATCCGCGACAAGGCCCTCGAAAGAAGAATCAAGGAAGACGTACACTCACCAGCGGAAGCCCGCGTCAACCGCGCACTCGGCAGCATGCCTCACTTCTACGAAGCATTTGAATGTGTCGAAGGCGACAAGATGTATATTGCTCCTGAAAACCGCGCAAAAATCTGGTAATGAGCATCAGAAGAGCAATAGGAAAATTTGGATTATGGGTTGGCGGCTGGAAAGCCGTCAACACCATACCCAATGACATCCGCAAATGCGTCTGCATTGTTGCGCCGCACACTTCCATCGAGGATTTTTTCGTCGGGTGGGCATTTTTCTGGTCGCAAGGACTGCATTTCAAAATGATGATGAAAGCCGAGTTTTTTAAATATCCGATTATCAGAGGTTTGCTGCTGAAACTCGGTGCAGTTCCAGTCAATCGTGGCCATCGCAACAATTTGGTCGAGCAAATGATTGACATGTTCAATAAAAACGATGAAGTGTTCCTCGTCATTTGCCCAGAAGCCACACGCAAGAAAGTCAACCAGTGGAAACGCGGTTTCTATTTCATTGCCGAAGGCGCAAAACAGCCCATTGTCTTAGGATTTGAAGATTTCCAAAAGAAAAGATGCGGTTTCGATAAAGTGATGATTCCATCGGGGGATTACGAAAAAGATTTGGCCGAAATTTGGGATTACTACAAGGACATCAAAGCGAAGTTCCCCGAAAAATTCAATCTTGACGAACAATATCGGTGAGAAAACGTTAAATGTGGAAAGTGTTTAAGTGGAAAGGTGAAAAATAGCTCCCTGAGTTTGTCGAAGGGGCATTTCAGAGTTCCAAAGTTTCAATAGATAACCGAAAACCGAAGACCAATAACAAACCCACACATGATTGATTTACAGACTAAAATACACGACAAATTCACCTTGGAGTTTAAGGTCGGTTTCATTGCGAAGAAAAATCAGAACATTCTGAATGTCAACGATTTCGTAATGAATACCTGGATTTTCGTGCCCAATAGTCTCGACATCAACAAAAGCAAGTATCCGAAAGAGAATTTCTACCGCGACATCAAGTCGGGGGTGAGGCTTATCACCCCGAGCTATATGCTGCACAATTTGGCCAACAACGACACGCTTCTTCCCTACCAGTTGCTTGAGACAAACATCAAGGAAATTCAAGCCGATGCCGAAAACCATGACACTTTGCTTCATGCCGTCAAAATGTATTGCGCCATTTCGAAAAGCTCGACACGCGAAGCCTACAATACCATTACAAAAAGCAAAGATTCAAATCTATGTTCACAAACAATTGATTTCCTGAATGATGCGCCAAAAGTTCTTTTAAAATTCCGCAACCTTAAAGACCAGCTTGATGAAAAGACTGACCAACAGATTCTACAAGCCTTCCGCTACGGCGATGAGTTTTTGAGCAACATCATGGAGCAATACGGCTATAGGTTGCGCGAGTTTATCCGCCTTAAACATCAAACTGAATACCAACAACTTGAACCGATTTTCAAAAAAGTTCTTATCGCTGAAAAAGAGTACAAAAGCGCACAGAACTACCTTCGCATACATCGCGAAAGCGAAGACGGAAACGGTCGTTTCGTCTACCATGCCAGCCTGCTGAAAAAATTCGCCGAAAGCGACCTTTTCCTTCAGGCCAACAAAAGCCACAACACTTTCCTGATTGAGCAGATTTTCTACAGTGCAGCAGCCGGCATCGCCATGATTTTCGCCACCGTCACATCGTTCTTTTTCCAGCAGAAATACGGCAATTTCACTTTCCCATTTTTAGTCGCCTTGGTCATCAGCTATATGTTCAAGGACAGGCTAAAGGATTGGTTGCGAATGATTTTCGCAAAACATCTCAGCCAGAAAATTTATGATACGAAAACCGTTTTCCGCATCAACAAGCAGAAAATCGGTTGGACCAAAGACAGCTTCGATTTCGTTGATGGCGACAAAGTACCCGAAGAAGTGCTCAAGACGCGGCAACGCACCCAGCTTTTCAGCATGGTGAGCGGAGACGACGAAAAAATCATCCTTTACCGTAAGAAAGTGCAGTTGCACCGCGACCAACTCGCCAAGGCAAGCCCATATCCACTCAACGGCATCAACGACAACATACGTTTTAACATTACGGAATTTCTGCGCAAGATGGATAATCCCGACATCCCGCTGCAAGCCTCATGGGAAGACACCAACTATTCCGTAATCATCGGAAAGAAAGTGTATTACATTCATTTTGTAATCCAATGCACGTTTGAAGGGCAGACCGAATACAAGCACATCCTTTTGGCTTGCAACCGTAACGGCATTGTGGATGTAAAGGAAATGTAAACCGGAATGAACCAAAAAGTTGATAAATATAAAAATCTGGAGATAAAAAGGTCCAAATCAAAGACACAAACTTTTCTTGAAACAAAGCGGTGCTTTTATCAACAAAAAAAGGTGACCATCCGGCCACCTTTTAATATTCGGATTAAAATCCTTACAGCAAGTGACAGCTTACGGTCAAGCCAGCCATAACGATGGAGACC
>JAGHSL010000394.1 GCA_018065885.1 Candidatus Limimorpha equi | reverse complement strand
AATCCTTGGAGAGTGGTTTCCGAAAATCCATTTGAAGGCGATTATTGCGCCAAATCGGGCGACATCAACAGCAACCAGAAAGTGGAACTCAGCATCGAAATCACAACGGCCATGAACACCGAAATCAGTTTTTATAAAAAGGTGTCATCGGAAGCCAATTACGACAAACTGTTTTTCTATATCGATGGTCAGGAAAAAGGCAACTGGTCAGGCGAAGTGGCATGGAGCCAAGAAACCTACGCCATCACCGCAGGCACGCACGAATTGAAATGGAGCTATTCGAAAGATGTTGCTATGGACAGCGGCAGCGACTGCGCTTGGATTGATAATGTGGTCTTCCCACCAACTACAGTCATTACAAATGTTGAAGAAAACGTCAGCAGCACAGCCGTTTATCCTAACCCGAACAAGGGCAACTTCAGCATCGACCTACCTAATGAGGTTTGCGAAATTGCCATCTACAACAGCCTCGGCCAAATGGTTTACCAAGCCCAAGGCAACGGACGCATCGAAATCAATTTGGAAGGCATTGAAAAAGGCATGTATTTCGTGACCATTTCCTCAAATTCAGTGAGCATAACACAAAAGATGATTGTGGAATAAGCTGCTGATATTTCGATAATTAAAACGGGGCAAGACCTTTTGGTTTTGCCCCGTTTGTTTATTACCAAGACTAAACTTTTCATTTTTGCACAATACACAATGCAGTTTTTAATCAAAATTGCATTGTTCTTAGTGCATTTTTTATAATGTTTTGCATATTATATCATGCAATTTGGCCAAAAAAGTCAAAAATTCATCATTTGGTAATATGCATCAACTGAAAAAAGCCGATACAAGCCCTTGTTCTTTCAGTTTATCTTTGCAAATTCTTTGAAACCACTTTAATGTGTAATAATTTCGTGAAGTTTTCATCGTTTGGTATTCTTCAAGTTGCTATATTTGCAAATCGAAAACTCTAAAAGACAACGCGCTATGGAAGAACAAAGGAAATGCTTGTATTGCGGTGAGCCGATTTTAGGTCGCTTGGATAAGAAATTCTGCTGCGACTCGTGCCGCAACAGCTACAACTACGAAAAGAATCACCAACAGACCAATCTGGTCAGGAATATCAATGCCATTCTTTCGAGGAACTACAACATCTTGAAAGAGCTGAATCCCAAGGGAAAGGCTTTCGTCAGCAAGCAACAGTTGGATGAAAAAGGCTTCGATTTCAAGTATTTTACGCATATCTACATCACAAAAACTGGTTCGGTCTATTATGTGGTTTACGACCAAGCATACGTGAAAAAGGAAAACGACAAGGATCATTTCATCCTCGTTGAAAACGCTGATTTGTAATTGTTTGAGATTTCTTAATTCAGCAAAACTTCCGCAGCCTTAATGGCTTCGGGTGTTATCTTGTCGTTGCTGAGCATCTTGGCAATTTCCGTGATGCGTTCTTCGGCTTGCAAAGTCTTGATGTTCGATTTGGTTTTTTCTCCGTTGTTGTCTTTGAAAATGAAGAAATGATGCAAGGCTTTGCTGGCCACCTGAGGCAAATGCGTGATGGCAATCAGTTGCAAGGAATGTCCCATCTGTTGCATGATGCTACCGATTTTTGCGGCCACTTCACCCGAAACGCCCGTGTCGATTTCATCGAAAATGAGCGTCGGAATATAGTTGTATTGCGAGACCACGCTCTTAATGGAAAGCATTAGCCTCGACAATTCGCCGCCCGAAGCAACACGGTCAATGTCATTGACTTCTATGCCTTTGTTGGCAGAGAAAAGGAAACGGATTTCATCGGTTCCGTTGGCGTTGAATGTGTCTGTCGGTTCCACGGCAACTTTGAAAACAGCATGGGGCATGGCTAACTGTCTGACTAAATCCGTGACGCGGTTTTCAAAATCGGTTGAGGCCTTTTGCCGCAAAGCGTGAAGACTTTCGGCTAATTTTTTGAGATCTTTTTCGTTGGTTTTCAGTGCTTTTTCTGCCTTGGCGATTTCCTGGTCGATGTTTTCGTAGGCATTGACTTTTTTAGCCAATTCATTCTTGAAATGTATCAGCTCGTCAAAATCGTTGATGCGGTGTTTCATCATGAGGCGGTTGAGCAGGTCGAGACGCTCCTGAAGGGTTTGCATCTGTTCTTCATCGAACTGGGTGTCGCTTTCCATGTGGTCGAGGTCGTAGGCAATGTCTTTCAGCTCGATTTTCAGG
>JAGHSL010000093.1 GCA_018065885.1 Candidatus Limimorpha equi | reverse complement strand
AAGAAAGGAAAAGTAAGATGAAACCAAATTATAAAGACATCAACCTTAACGTTGTACCTGAAAACAATGCAACTTGCCCACAGGGTGAAAATTGGGAAACTGCCGAACACATCATGGTGAAGCCTGCCTATACCGAGAAAGACCTCGAAGGCATGGAACACTTGAACTATGCTGCCGGTATCGCTCCTAACCTCCGTGGACCTTATTCAACCATGTATGTGATGCGTCCTTGGACCATCCGTCAATATGCCGGTTTCTCCACCGCCGAAGAATCAAACGCTTTCTATCGCCGCAATCTCGCTGCTGGTCAGAAGGGGCTGTCAGTCGCTTTCGACTTGGCTACTCACCGTGGCTACGATGCCGACCACGAGCGCGTGATGGGCGATGTGGGTAAGGCTGGCGTGAGCATCTGCTCGGTTGAAGACATGAAGGTCTTGTTCGACCAAATCCCGCTGAATCAAATGTCCGTTTCAATGACCATGAACGGTGCAGTTCTGCCAATTCTGGCTTTCTACATCGTCACGGCTTTGGAACAGGGCGCTAAATACGAAGAACTGCAAGGTACCATCCAGAACGACATCCTGAAGGAATTCATGGTGCGTAACACTTACATTTATCCACCTGAGTTCTCTATGCGTATCATTGCCGACATTTTTGAGTTCACATCTCAGAACATGCCGAAGTTCAATTCCATTTCCATCTCCGGTTACCACATGCAGGAAGCCGGTGCAACCTCCGACATCGAAATGGCTTACACCTTGGCCGACGGTTGGGATTACCTCCGCACTGGCGTCAAGGCTGGCCTGGATATCGATGCTTTTGCACCGCGTCTGTCATTCTTCTGGTGCTCGGGCATGAACCATTTCATGGAAATCGCCAAGATGCGTGCCGCCCGTATGCTGTGGGCCAAGATTGTGAAGACCTTCAACCCGAAGAATCCTAAATCACTGGCACTGCGTACACACACCCAGACTTCAGGTTGGTCGCCGACCGAACAGGATCCATTCAACAACGTGGCCCGTACTTGCGTCGAAGCCATGGGCGCTGCTTTGGGTCACACCCAGTCGCTGCACACCAACGCTTTGGACGAAGCCATCGCTTTGCCAACCGATTTCTCGGCTCGTATTGCCCGTAACACTCAGATTTACATTCAGGAAGAAACCAATGTTTGCCGCGTCGTCGACCCATGGGCTGGTTCCTATTACGTTGAATCGCTCACCAAGGAAATCGCTGAACGCGCTTGGGGTCACATCATGGAAATCGAAGCCATGGGCGGTATGGCAAAGGCCATCGAAACGGGTCTGCCAAAGATGCGTATCGAAGAAGCCGCTGCCCGCAAGCAGGCTAAGATTGACTCAGGCCGTGAAATCATCGTCGGTATCAACAAGTACCGCCTTGACCACGAAGACCCAATCGAAACCCTCGAAGTGGACAACACTGCCGTGCGTGACGCTCAAATTAAGCGTTTGCAGCAACTCCGCGCCAACCGCAACGAAGCCGATGTGCAGCGTTGTTTGGATGCCATCACTAAGTCGGCTGAGACCGGCGAAGGCAACTTGCTGGCTCTCGCTGTCGAGGCTGCCAAGTGCCGCGCTACCTTGGGCGAAATCTCCATGGCATGCGAAAAGGTCGCTGGCCGTTACAAAGCAGTTATCCGTTCAATTTCAGGTGTTTATTCTATGGAAACAAAAGACGATGCTAAATTTGCCGAAGCCGTTGCCAAGGCTGATGAATTTGCCAAGATGGAAGGTCGCCGTCCGCGCATCATGATTGCCAAGATGGGTCAGGATGGTCACGACCGTGGCGCTAAGGTTGTCGCTACAGGTTATGCCGACATAGGTTTCGATGTCGATATGGGACCTTTGTTCCAGACCCCAGCCGAAGCCGCTAAGCAGGCTGTCGAAAATGATGTCCATATTCTCGGCGTCAGCTCGTTGGCTGCCGGTCACAAGACCTTGGTGCCTCAGGTCATCGCTGAGCTGGAAAAGCTCGGTCGTCCCGACATTATGGTCACCGTGGGTGGCGTCATTCCTGCACAGGACTATCAGTTCCTCTATGATGCAGGTGCCGTTGCCATCTTCGGACCTGGCACCGTGGTCAGCGAATCAGCCATCAAGATGCTGGATCTGCTGATTGCTGCCCGGAAATAACTAATTAAAATTAGACGCGATTCTCCTGCCTTCGCAGGAGTGACGAGCGTCTCTACAAAACAATTCAGGCTGACTGGAAGTTTCCCGGTCAGCCTGAATTTGTTGTTGAGAGATGTTTCACGAAACGTCTCTACTATTTTTGTTTTCACAAAATCACATCAACTTTATGTTTCCATAATAGAAAAACTTTTATTTTAGCACCGTAAAAGAATGAATTTTAATAAATATTGCAATTCATCATATTGGTTATCAATAATTTAAAATCATACCTATGAAAAAATTAACCTTACTTCTCTCCTTGTTGCTTTCGGTGACTTGGACATTTGCCCAGACAGAGGCAAGAATCGATTTCAACAACTATGCCGAAAACCAGAACCTGAACGGTCAGGACAACTGGGTGGCACGCGCACACAGCGCAGGCGGCGGCACTTTGAAAACCGAATACCTTGGTGCAGGCGGTGCCATTTGCCCCGACGAGACCATGGGCGTTTTCTTCGACAATGCCAACACCAATTTCGGTGAAATCGCAACGCACAAATCGACTTCAAATTTCCAATTCGACTTTTCCGATGGCGGAACCATCGAAATCGAACTGGATGTGTTCCGTAACTGGTGGGGCACTTGCTTCGGCGTTGGCTACGATGCTGATGGCGATGGCGTGGTGTTGCCTCCAATGAATTACGAAACTACACAGCCTAACCCGAACCTTCCTACACAAGATGGCGGCATCTATTTCGTCACTACAGGTGTCAGCAGCCAGGATAGATTCGTCAACGGCATCGTTCTGCCAAACAACACAATGCCAGTCGATTTCGATTATGACGAAACAACATGGACACGCTGGAGAATCATGATTGACCTCGAAGCCAACAACCGTCAGGGTAGCGTGGCTTTGTTTGCCGATTACGGTTGCACGGGCGAATTTGAACCTGTCCCTGAAATCCAAGGCATCAATGCCGGCTTGACCCCAGGCAGCGGCGACCGCTTCGACCCAGCCAAATGGGACGGCATTTTCTTCCTCAACAGCTCACATGCCGGTTACGACAATCTCGTGGTGAGACATACGCCTGCCGGTTTGGCCTCGCAATTTGTTGAGTTCGCCGAAATTCCTGACCAGTTGGTTTCAGCTGCTCCTATCACATTGGTAGCATCGGCAACTTCAGGTCTTCCTGTCAGCTTTGAAGTGGTTGAAGGTCCTGCCACGGTTTCTGGCAACATCCTTACCTTGAACGGCACGCCTGGCATCGTCAAAGTGAAGGCTTCACAGCCTGGCGACGGCACACAATGGAATGCCGCTCCAAGCGTCACTCGTTCATTTGAAGTGGTTGATCCTGATGCCTATACGCCTGAAATCACCATCCGTCGTCCTTACGATGGCACTAAGGTCTATATGACTGAATTGAAGCCTATCATGTTGGTTTTGAGTGCCTACATCGAACATGGCGATGCCATTAAGTTTGAAGAAGTGAAATTCACCGTCGATGGCGAAAATGTCATTTTGAGAACCGATTTCCCTGATGATCCAAGCAACGGCTATTGGTATGCCACTTGGACACCAAGCGGTTTCGGAACCTATAACATGACGGCTTCCATCACCCAGTCGGGCGGCAAGACGACAAGTAAGAATTGCACTTTCGAAGTGACCAATAATTTTGAAAATATGGATGTCGTTACCATGAATGGCGACCTGATTGTTTCTCCATCAGCACAATCCGTCACAGGCGAATATGTCATGCCTTCGCATGTCGGTGCTTTCAGTCAAATCGTTGCTCACTACGACCACAATTGCGTGAATGGCGACTGCGACCCTTACGACCGTGTGGGTTATTGCCGCGTGAAGAATTACCGTGGCGAATGGGTTGAACTGTTCCGTTATATCACCCCATTTGGTGTTCAGTGCGAAGCCGACATCGATGTCACCGACTTCTCAACCGTGCTGCAAGGTCTGGTTGAATTTGAAATGTATTTCCAGACTTGGAACGGCAGTGGCTACAACCCAATCCTGACTTTCAACATGACCAAAGGCACACCTGAATATCTCTATGCCGATGTCCAGCCTTTGTGGTTCGGTGCTTACGATTTCGGCGACTATGCCAACCAGCAGCCTGTGCCATCGGTCGACTATTGTTTTGTTGAAGGCGCAGAAGCCGCAAAACTGAAGCTAATGACCTCAGGCCACAACTGGAGCAGCGGCACCAACAACTGCAACAACACGGGCAATGCCGCTGAATTTTACGAAGCCACACACCATGTTTTCGTCAACGGACAGAACAAGTTCGAGCAGCATCTTTGGAGAACCTGCAACCCGAATCCAGCCGGCTGTCAGCCACAAAACGGCACTTGGACCTACAACCGTAGCGGCTGGTGCCCAGGTTCAATGGCTTTGGTCTGGGACTTCGATTTGACCGAATACATGCCAGCCGGTTCAGCCAAACTGTTCTATGAGTTCGACCCGACCTATCTCGACCTCTGCCACCCGAATCATCCTGATTGCGTCGATGGTCAGACCTGTGTGCAGTGCTCCGCTGCCGACAACCCGATTCTGCGCGTTTCAGGTTCGGTGATTAGCTACAGCAACAATAGCGAAATCCTGCTCGATGTGCCGTCCTATCCTGAACTGAACGAAGACCCGTTCACGGTTGAAATCACGCCAAATCCTGTGAAGGGCAGCATGAACATTTCCACCGATTACGATTTGGGCAAAGTCTGCGTCCACATTATCAGTGCCACAGGCCAGGAAGTGCGCAATTTCGTGATGCGCCAGAACGCCACTATCGATGTTTCCGACCTTCCTTCAGGCATCTATTTCGTCAACCTCATCGGTGGAAAAGTGGTGACTAAGAAGATTGTGATCGAATGATAATGGCTATTAGTTTTTGCTTAACAAATCATTAAACTATAGTTTTAAGTAGGCGAGCAAAATTAGTTTACTTATTGAACACGAGACATCGAGGTCATGAGAACGTGGAAATTCGAGACATTGTGAGTTTCCATTGTCTTGTGACCTTGTGTCTGTTTATTATGTAGCTTGATTTTGAACAGTTACTTATCCATTTTAAACAGCTTCTAAAGACTTACAAGAAATCCTTGTTAGTTCGTCAGGGAGGAAAGCGCGAGCCATCAAACAGTTGGAAAAATGTAATG
>JAGHSL010000306.1 GCA_018065885.1 Candidatus Limimorpha equi | reverse complement strand
CCGTTTTTTACCGAACGTAAATCCCTACGGGATTGAACTTTATATGCCATAGGCATGGATGTTCGGTAAAATGCAAAATAATAAGGAGGTGCGTTTTGCACACCTCCTTATTGATTTACGGACACTTTCCGGATTACATCATGCCGTCCATTCCGCCGCCCATTGGTGGCATTTGCGGAGCAGGATTCGGATCCTTATGGTTGGAGATGACACATTCCGTTGTCAGCAACATGCCGGCAATTGAAGCAGCGTTTTCGAGAGCCACACGTGAAACCTTGGCTGGGTCGATGACGCCAGTTTCGAGCAGGTTTTCGTAAGTTTCCGTACGGGCATTGAAACCGAAGTCCTTCTTGCCTTTCTTCACGCGGTCGACGATGACTGAGCCTTCCAAGCCAGCGTTTTCAACAATCTGACGCATTGGTTCTTCCAAAGCACGCTTGATGATGCAGATACCTGTGGTTTCGTCTTCGTTGTCGCCCTTCATATTCTTGATGGCCTCGATGCTGCGGATGTAACCGACACCGCCGCCAGGGATGATGCCTTCTTCGATGGCAGCGCGTGTGGCGGCCAAAGCATCTTCAACGCGGTCTTTCTTTTCCTTCATTTCCACTTCTGACGGAGCGCCGACATAGATGACAGCAACGCCACCGGCAATCTTAGCCAGACGTTCCTGCAACTTTTCGCGGTCGTAGTCGGATGTGGTGGTGGCAATCTGAGCCTTGATTTGTGCAGCGCGTGCAGCGATGTTTTCCTTTTCACCGTGGCCGTTCACGATGGTGGTGTTGTCCTTGTTGATGCTGACCTTGTCGGCCTGACCGAGCATCTGGAGGTTAGCGTCTTCAAGTTTGTAGCCTTTTTCTTCGCTGATGACGGTGCCGCCTGTCAGGATGGCAATGTCTTCAAGCATTTCTTTTCTTCTGTCACCGAAGCCAGGAGCCTTGACGGCAGCGACTTTCAGCGAACCGCGCAGACGGTTGACAACCAAAGTGGCAAGGGCTTCGCCGTCGATGTCTTCAGCAATGATGACGAGGGCGCGGCCTGTCTGGATGGTCTGTTCGAGAACAGGAAGCAAATCCTTCATGACGGAAATCTTCTTGTCGTAGATGAGGATGAATGGGTTTTCGTAAACGGCTTCCATCTTTTCGGTGTTGGTCACGAAATAAGGTGAAATGTAGCCACGGTCGAACTGCATGCCTTCAACCACATCGACGTAGGTGTTGATGCCTTTTGCATCTTCAACGGTGATGACGCCTTCTTCCTTCACCTTTTCCATTGCCTCGGCGATGAGTCCACCGATGGTGGCATCGTTATTGGCCGAAATGGTGGCAACTTGCTTGATTTTCTCGTTGGAGCCGTCAACTTTGACTGCCATGTCCTGAATCGATTTCACGACAGCGGCAACAGCCTTGTCGATACCGCGCTTCAAATCCAGAGGATTAGCACCAGCGGTAACGTTTTTCAGACCTGTGTTGACGATGGACTGAGCCAAAACGGTAGCGGTGGTGGTACCATCACCAGCCTGGTCGTTGGTCTTCGAAGCCACTTCCTTGACGAGCTGTGCGCCCATGTTTTCAGCGGCATCGCTGAGTTCGATTTCCTTAGCCACGGTGACGCCGTCCTTCGTGATGTGAGGAGCGCCATACGATTTTTCAATCACCACGTTGCGGCCTTTAGGTCCGAGGGTGACTTTCACTGCGTTTGCCAATGCGTCGACGCCTCTCTTGAGACCGTCGCGAGCATCCATATTGAAGATAATGTCTTTTGCCATGTTAAATTATGATTTAAGATTTAATATTCAAGATTTAAAATTTAAAGATTTAAAATTCAATGATTTAATGAAAATCGCTTTGTGCAATTTTTAAATATCAAATTTTTGAATTTTAAATGATGGCGATTACATCTGCCTCGCGCATGATCATATAATCCTTGCCTTCGAGGTGGAATTCGGTGCCTGCATATTTGCCATAGATGACCTTATCGCCGACTTTCAGGGTGACGGCATTGTCCTTTGTGCCAGGACCAACGGCCACTACCGTGCCTTGCTGTGGTTTTTCTTTTGCTGTGTCAGGGATGATGATGCCGCTGGCGGTTTTCTGTTCTGCGAGAGCCGGTTCAATGACAACGCGGTCTGCCAAAGGTTTGATTGATAAGTTTGCCATAATTTTGTTTAATGTTTATTGTTGATTTGTTTAATTGTTTTCGCCCGTTGAGCCTGTCGAAACGGCTTTCTTCTTCCTTCAAAATTCGACAGACGGCATCGGTCACATTCCGTGCCAAACCCGAAAAGAGACCTATTTTGTCAGTAAAAGTGACAAACTGACACACAGACGTGAAATAAAGGTTATTGGTGGCGAATGACGGATTTAACCAACAACCCGCCACCCGTCACCAATAACCATTAATCTGTCACCATTCTCACTCCACCTTCACCCTCATTCCATCGGAATAGGCACTGAACTCAGGCGCGTAGAGGCATTGGATAAGCGCGTAGCCGTTGCTGAGATTGCCCTCCTTGGTGACAAACATGCTGTATTCCACCTGGTGCGTGCCTTTGGGCAGGAACTCGATGAAGAACTCCATGTCGGTGTCGGTGTTCGTCTGATAATACGACATTTGGTCGTTGTGTTCGTAATGCGAGATTTGCTCAATCGGTTCGAATCCTGCGGCACGCAAATCCTTCACGAAGACATATTCCATATCCTGCTTGCTCTCGAAAGTGATTTTCACGGTCAGTTTGTCGCCGACTTTCAAGGCTTGTTTTTCAATCGGGACAAGGATTTTGCCGTTTTCATCGGTTTTTTCAACAAACAGTTCTCGGCTGATCTTGAAGGCCGATTCGTCGCTCTTCACCTCGTCAATCGGGACGAAATACTGGCGGAACAGCCCGCCCCAAACCAAGTGTTTCGTCGGGTTGTTCACGGTCAGGTGGCGCATGTCTTCGGTGACCTCATTGGCATTCCAACGGCGCTGAATGAAGCCTGTTCCGGCAACGGCACCATCCATATCAATCGGATGATTGCCAAGTTTTAAGGTGACTTCTTTGTCGTCATTCAGCCAATCGGTGCCACGCAGCAGGGCATAAACGGCCTCAGCTGTCGATGCAGAATTTTCCCATTGGTTGGTCTGCTTCTGGGTGAGCAGCCAAACGCGCAACTGGTCGAGCATTTCGGTGTCGTTTTCAATCTCGGCGAAGGCCGCCATGATGTTGGCGTGGGTGGCAATGTGCGACTCAAACGAGAAATATTTCTTTGGCCAGTACATGCCGATGACTTCGTCCTTTTGGGCACATTCCTTGAACGACTGAATCATCAGGTTGGCCTTTGCTTCGTTGCCGTTGCGATGGAAGACCAAAGCCGCCTTTGAACGCATATTGAAGTCGAAATCAGTCCATTCCTTTTCCAAACGGTCTAAGAAATACTTCTTGGCTGCCACAAAATCCTTGTCCGATTTCTGCTCAGGGAAGAAACTCAAGGCATACAGTTCGTTCAAGGTCATGCCGCCAATCGGCCATTCCTTTTTCAGCCGTCTCATCTCGCGGTAGGTGTCGGCGACTTCATATTCCAAATAACGCACCGCATTGTCAATGATTTGATTAGCCGTGTTTTGGTTTGCCTTCGGCAAAGCCGGAAGCGCATCCATGGCTTTCAACCGGCCGAAACCCGAAAGGATGTAAGTCGAAATGTATGGACTTTCGGGCATGCCTTCCATCCAAGGCCAGCCACCGTTTGAAGTCTGTTTCTGCGCAATCAGTTTCAGGCTTGAAGTCTGATTCTGACTCAAAGTGTTGATTTCAAACAAAGTGCTGATTCTCGCCCTTTGCTCCGTTTCGCTCTTGGCTTCCATCACCCAAGGCGTTTCGCGCAACATGATGGCTTTCAGATCCTGGTCTTTCTCCAATTGCGAGAGCAAGGCATCGGGCGTTTCTATCTGCCATTTCTTGATGTAATTCAACAAGTTAGGAATCTTTGAAGCGATGTACGACGACAAGGTGTTGGCATAAAGGACATAGAACGCCGATTCGGCGCGATCGGTCCTTTGGTCGGCCAGATAAGGCAGCGATTGAACGGCATACCAGACCGGATTGGTGCTGAAATTCAAGGTCAGGCTGTAGTCGCGTTCATGGCTTTCTGGATTTGCAATGGCCTCAAAATCAAATGTCTTTTCGGTCTCCGCCTTGACGGTGATGGGCAAAGTCTGCGTCATGAAGATTTCGCTGCTCAATACGGGCAAAAGGTGCTGTTCGGCATCGCTGAACTGTCCGGCAAAAGCCGTGAAACGGAGGGCCAACAAGCCCAAATCATGCTTTGCCGCCACTTTCCAGCGCACTTCCTTACTGCGTCCCGGCACGATTTCTTCCATAGCAATCACGGCATCGGAAGCCAAAATATCGACGGGGTTCATGCTTGCCGCATCGAAAATTTCAAGCTTCGCCTTTGGCGTCACGGCTTCCTCGCCCGTATTAATCACATTGGCAACAAACCAAAGCGTGTCGCCGTCGTACATGTAACGCGGCATGTCGGCCATAATCATCACCGGCTTGCTCGACTTGAAATCGTAGGTCTTGTAGCCCGTCTTGCGGTCTTTGGTGTAAGCCAGCATCATCAGTTTCCAGCGCGTCAAAGCATCGGGCATGGTGAAACTGAATGTCGTGCTGCCATCGGCATTGGTGCGCAGATTCGGGAAGAAAAAGGCAGTTTCGTTGAAGTTTTCACGAACCGTCGGAACGGCTTCCTGTTGGGCTTCACTGGCTCCAGTCTCTTCTGTCTGAAGCGCTTCCTCGTCGGTCATAGCTCCATCTGCCACTTCGTTGGAAGACATCTTTTTCGCTGATGGTGCAGGCATTGGCATTTCCTTTAGCTCCGCACATTCTTCCGCAACGCAATCGAGGGCAACGCTACGATTAAACATCACGCCGCCTTTTGCACGGCCATAATACATGTAGCCGAAATCGAAGAACGGATAATCGGAAGGCAAGGAAAAACCGAACAGAGCGGCGATGAAAAAGTAATCCCTGTCTGTTGATGATGAAATGAAACCAAACTGGTCGTCGTAACCAAATGAGTTGGCATATTTCGAATAGGGTTTCATGTTGAAATGCCATGAATGTGAGGCAAATACATCCAACGAAGCATCGTACATTCCGGCCAACAGACTGGCTGCGGCAGGCTTCTTGTCATGGTCGCGGACGGTCACTTCCCAATGTTCCTCGGCACCCGGGCTCAACACATCGCGGATGGTGGCCAATTCGACATTCAAATCAAGATTATCGTATGGAACATAAATGTTTTGGGCTTCTGTTTTCACAAGACCATCTTTCACGAAAATGGTTTTCCATGTCAGGTTACCACGGTCATTTTCAGTGACTTTGTATGTGAGTTTCGTGATTTCATCGCTCACTTTCAGCCATTTTTCCATGCGCTTTTCTCCGCCCGAAAGCAACTGCACCCAAATCTGCGTGTCCTTGGTCGAAGTACCGACGGCAAAAGTGATGGTTTCACCCGGATGGGCCGTGGATTTGTCCACATTATTCCACGATAAAGTTGTGTAAGGCAACGATTTGGCCTTATCATCAAAGAGTGTAAATTCCGTGCTGTTGACGGCCAGTTCATCATCGAGGCTCTGCAATTCCACATAATATTTGCCCGATTTCAAATCCGCTTTTTCGGGGAACAAGGCCGTCTTTTCGTCAATCTCAACGACATCTTCATAAACCAAAACCTTGTTATCCAAGCGGTTGGTATAAGCGTAATAATCAAAATCAGGGAAAGCCTTGGCCAAATCCTCATCACTCATCAACTGACGGTCGAAAGTACTGCTTTGGCCTGAAACTTCAAAGAAATCCATCTTTCCGCTGTCGTTGAAACGGTAGAATTTGCGCGCAACCTTGCTCTTGGCTGGCTGCCCGCTCATGTTCAAAACCTCGATGCGATAATCGCCCAACTGCGATTTTTCAACCAATTTGTCTATATTCGTTGAGAGGCAGATTTCGTTGTAACCTGCTCTTATCGAATAAGTTTCGGAATGTGTTTCGCCTTGTGCGCTGGTGGCCGTCACTTCGATTTCGTAGGTGAAGACAGGCTGTTGTTCCGGTTTGGTTTTCAGCGAAGGCTTCAGGTTGAAAGTGATGGCAAACTTGCCGCTTTCATCGGTACGGGCATCGCCGTAATCGATTTGTTCGTCGCTGACAACGGGATAGAACCACCACCAGCAACGCCACGGGAAGGATGTACGGCGCGTCACGCGATAGGTGTATTTCACATCATCGAGGCCAAAACCTGCGTAGGCATCAACGCTGCCATGAATGGTAACATCCTGATTCAGTTTGTATTGCTCTTTCGGCTTTTCAAAATTCACCTCGAAAGTCGGACGCTTGTATTCCTCAACGCGAATAGTTGTACTGCCATGACTGCCATCCAAACGGAACACGCCATTCAGGCGATCTGTCGGGATGACAAACGAGCCGTCAAAGGAACCATATTCATCCGTTGTAAACAATAAAGAACTGATTTCTTCATAGTTGGCATCGCGGAAACGCACTGTCTCGCTGAAACCTTCTGCCAAGGCCATGTCATCGCCTTGGTGACGCAAGATGATACCTTTGAAATAAACCGTCTGTCCGGGACGATAAATGGCGCGGTCGGTGAAAAATGTCGTAGAGTATATTTCTGAATTTCTGCTGTTTGGATGCGGAACATTCATGTATTTCCCCGAAAGCAAGGCATCATCGCCATTGCGCAAATTGACAAAAAACGAATTGTTGCCCTTGACATTGGAAATGCTCACCTTACCGTTATTATCACTTTGGTAATCAGCAAGTTTTGTGTTTTCGTACTTGCGGATTTTGTAATTGTAATTTCTAGTGTATAACTCAACTTTCACATTGGCCAAAGGCTTGCCTGTCTTGCGGTCGAGCGTAAACAAAGTAATTGCATCCGTCTCATTGTTAGTTACATAACTCAAATTTGAGACCTGAAAACGGAACATGGCTCTTTTTTCTGAACTTTGTTCGGTTTTGCTTGTCTTTGCAATGATATAATACTGACCTACTGACAATTGCGGCAAAGCAACCAAGGTAGAATGGGAGCAGAAATCCGTTTCGGCAGGCAATGCAAGTTCCTGCTCGGCAGCAGGCTTTTTGCCGTCGAGTTTTTTGAACAGTTCATCTTCGTCTAAATTCGAATAGCTGTTGATTTCGTCTTCCGTCACCTTAACTATCTTATAATAAGGATGTTCCGCATTGCGGTAGCGGAGTTGCAAGGCAATGGCCTGATTGGGTAGTTGCGTTTCCTGCATCTGGACGTTGATTTCGTCATTTTCAATGAATTTCACAATATCCTTGCATTGCTTAGCCCCTTTCGATTTCGGGAACTTATCAATGGTTTTCTGGCAGATTTCATAAGCCTTTCTGTAGTTGCCGAAAGTGCTGCTGTCCGATTCTGAATAATTGTCAACCAGACTATTAGCATAAACGGATGCGATTTCAGCCGACATCGGGTTTTCGGCATATTGCTGCATCAAGGCATTCAGTTTTTCGTTGAAAATGTCATTTTCTACCAAAATGCCGTTCACAAACTGATAGCGTTTCACATCGTTGTAAAGCAGCACATCTTCGTTGTTTTCCTTTTGGTTGTAAGCGATAAGTTCCTGGAAAATCTTCAGGCATTTGATGATGCCATTGTCACTGTCGCCCAAATCAGTCTTCACGAAATCCTTGGCATCGGCCCACCAGATTTCGGTGTTCCAGTCCGGCTGAATATCGTCGGCAGAAGCAATCTCCCTATAGTATTTTGCCACGCGATGGAAGACATATTCAAACATAGTCTTCTCATAATCAAGGTTTTCATAGACATTCTTTTGGTCTTCGAACAAGATGAGATAATCGTTTGTCTTGGCGTTTTTCAAGGTTTCCTTGTCTTTCAAAGCCTCGGTATAGTGTTGGTCGATGACCTTGCGGAAGGTCTTTTCGTCCCAATATTTCAGCTCCACTTGGCTCATGTCGCCATCGATAGGCAAATTGTTGCGCAACTGCCACTGGTTTTGCTCGTAAAAACCAGCGTAGGTCTTGGCAATCTCCAAATGCAACACAGCGGTTTCGGTTTTGCCGAGTTCGTTCATTTTGCTTTCGGCAAAGGCCAAAAATGCCTTTTCGGGGTCCTCTTCCTTCAAACGGAAAATCTGCTGCCGATAAAGCACCGTCTTGAGCAATTGCGGCTGGTTTTTGTCGCGTTTTGCCGCTGATTCAATTTCATTCAGCTGTTTTTCAGCCGTTTCCGG
>JAGHSL010000253.1 GCA_018065885.1 Candidatus Limimorpha equi | reverse complement strand
TACTGGTTCGAGACTGGCACGCCGACCTACCTTATGGAGCTTCTCAAACAGCACGATTATGTCTTGCCCGACTTGGAGCGCGAAGAACCTGATGCCGACACGTTGAACAGCATTGACATAGCTTCGACCAACCCGATTCCCGTCATATACCAGAGTGGCTACCTGACCATCAAAGGCTATGACCCCGACTTTGAACTATATCATTTAGGTTTCCCAAATCGGGAAGTGAAGCAAGGCTTCCTGAAATACCTGATGCCTTATTATGCCAACACGGTGCAAGGCAAGTCGGGTTTCGAGATAAGCCGTTTCGTGCGCTCGTTGCGCGAAGGCGACATCGAAGGCTTCATGGAACGCCTGCAATCCTTCTTGAGCGCGTGCCCTTACGAACTTGAGCCTCAGCAGGAACGCCATTTCCAAAGCGTGATGTTCATCCTCACCTCACTCTGCGGCTATTATGTCGACATTGAAAGCCATACCAACAAAGGCCGCATGGTCATGACAATTCAGACGAAAGATTACATCTACATCTTTGAGTTCAAGTTCAACAAGTCGGCGGAAGAAGCATTACAACAAATCAATGGGAAAGGCTACGACGAGCGTTTCCTGAACGACGGACGCAATATAATAAAGGTGGGGGTGAACTACAGCACGGCCTGCCGCAACATCGACCGCTGGCTTGTAGAGACATAAATCTGACATGAATCTTGCATAAATGGATTTCACAATTATCGGTGTCCGCTAAATTTTTAGCGGACACCAATAGTTTTAAAGCCTTTTGTAAAATCCCATTTCATCCATATAACGGAAAGCCTTTTCCGGCATGAAATGACGCACATCGCGGCCTTCTCTCACGCAATTGCGGATGAAAGTCGATGAAATCTCAATGACAGGCGTTTCAACTATCATAACATTCGGATGATGCGCCAATTCGCCGCCATCGTAACCTTTGCGCGGAAAAACAATCAGTCCGAAATCATTGATAATATGTTGATAATCGCGCCAACGTGGAAGGTTTTGCAGGCTGTCCATGCCGCAAATCAAGATGAAATGGTCGTCGGGAAATTGTGCCGACAAAGTCCGCAAAGTGTTGATGGTATAGGAAGGCGTAGGAAGGTGCATTTCCACATCGCTCACCTTGAAACGCGCATCATCGCCAACAGCAAGCTGCACCATTTTCAGACGCTCGTCGTCATCAAGCAAATCTTCCGTTTTCTTTAATGGATTTTGAGGCGAAACGACAAACCAAAGTTCGTCTAAATCAGAGAATTCCACCAAATAATTCGCCAACATCACATGGGCATGATGAATGGGATTGAACGAGCCGGAATAAATGCCGATTTTTTTCATTTCTTTGGACAAATGGACTATTTGACTTTTAGACTTTTTTGACGGTTGTCACTCCCGCGTAGGCGGGAGTCTCATTATATTTAGGATAATTATACTTTTTATCAAATTAACCTTCAATAAACTCTTGCACGACTTTAAGAATCTCATCCTTAGCGGTTTGCAGGTCATTGTTGATAATGGTCACATCGAATTTGCCTTGAGCGAAATCCATTTCCCAAGCGGCTTTTGAGATGCGTTTTTCGATTTCCTCCATCGAATCGGTGTCGCGGCCAATCAGACGCTCACGCAAGACTTCGACGGATGGAGCCTGAATGAATATCGACAAAGCTCCGTCGCCATAGAATTTCTTGATGTTTGTTCCACCAACCACATCAACATCGAAGACCACATGCTTGCCTTCGTTCTGCATGTTGCGCACAACCGAAAGCAATGTACCGTAGCAGCGACCCGGATAGACTTCCTGCCATTCGAGAAATTCGCCGTTGTCGACACGACGCTTAAATTCTTCTAAACTAATGAAATAATATTCCCTACCATTGACTTCCTCGCCACGCGGTTCACGGGTTGTGGCCGAAACGGAAAAAGCCATTTCAGGAATGTTTTCCAAAAGATGGTTCACCAAAGTGGATTTGCCCGAACCCGACGGAGCGGAAAAAATCAGAAGTTTGCCTTGTTTCTTTTCTTCCATGTAGTTGTTGTTTTTATTGGTTATCAGTTATCAGTTGTCAGTATTAAAAAGTT
>JAGHSL010000168.1 GCA_018065885.1 Candidatus Limimorpha equi | reverse complement strand
TAGAACAAGCGGCGTTCCTCTTCCAATTCCTCGCGCGTGCTGAGACTGAGAATGCCGGGGAAAAGGTTTTCTTCCATGCCGACCACGTAAACGTATGGAAATTCAAGGCCTTTGGCGGAGTGAATGGTCATCAGGCTGACGCAATCGGCTTCGCCTTCGTCTTTCTTCATTTCATTGTCGGTGAGCAGGGCGACATCTTCCATGAACTGCACCAAATCGACGCGGGCGGTTTCGCCTGTGGTCTCGTCGACTTGCTTGTCGCTGAATTCCATGATGGCGTTGAGCAGTTCCTCGATGTTTTCGACGCGCGAAACGCCTTCAGGGGAATCGTCTTCCTTCAAAACCTTGATGAGGCCGATGGCGTTGGTGATGTGTTTGGCGAGGTCGAAAGCGTTCATCTTCTCCTGCAGGCTCTGGAAACTCTGAATCATGATGGCGAAGTCGCGGATCTTGTTGATGGTGCCCATGTTGAAATCCAGGGGAAACACATTGTTGGTGATGCAACGCCAAATGCTTGTGTTGTATTGGTTTGCCGTCACCATCAGGCGCTCGATGCTTGTCTTGCCGATGCCGCGTGCCGGATAGTTGATGATACGCAGCAAAGCCTGTTCGTCTTCAGGGTTGATGACCACGCGGAAATAGGCCAACAGGTCTTTCACTTCCTTGCGGTCGTAGAACGAGAGGCCGCCATATATCTTATAAGGTATGTTTTGTTTGCGCAAGGCATCTTCAATGGAACGCGACTGGGCATTGGTGCGGTAAAGCACAGCAAAATCCTTGTTGTCGAGCTGGCGCTGCATCTTGTAGCCGAAAATGGAATTGGCTACCAAAGTGCCTTCTTCGGTATCGGAGGCGGCGTGCAGCAAACCGATGAGTTCGCCGGCTTCCTTGTCGCTCCATACTTTCTTCTTGATTTGGTCCTTGTTGTGCGCAATGATGTCGTTTGAGGCATTGACGATGTTTTGCGTCGAGCGGTAATTCTGCTCTAAGCGAATCAGTTTGTAGTCGGGATAATCGTTCTTGAAATTGAGGATGTTCTGAATGTTGGCACCACGGAAGGCATAGATGCTTTGGGCATCGTCGCCGACCACGCAAATGTTCTCAAACAAAGCCGCAATGCGCTTGATGATAAGGTATTGCGCATAGTTTGTATCCTGATACTCGTCGACCAGAATGTACTTGAAATGGTTCTGATATTTGTAAAGGACATCGGGATTGTCTCTCAAAAGCACATTCGTGAAATAGAGGATGTCGTCAAAATCCATGGCGTTGGCGCGGTGCATACGCTCGTTGTAAAGCTTGAAAAGCTGTCCGATGAGCGGCTTGTTGGCCTTGCGGTCGGCTTCCTGGATTTCGGCATCGTTGGCATAGTCTTCAGGCGAGTAAAGGCTCGATTTTGCCGATGATATTCTCGAAAGCACCTGCTTGGCGGGATAGGCCTTCGGGTCGAGTTGCAAGTCTTTCAGAATCTGATTGATAAGCGCCTTTGAGTCATCGGTGTCGTAGATGGAGAAATTGGCCGTGAAGCCTATCTTTTCGGCATCGATGCGCAAAATGCGGGCGAAAATGGAGTGGAAAGTGCCCATCCACACGTTGCGTGCCTCGCTGGCATCGACGAGTTGCATGATGCGTTCCTTCATCTCACGTGCCGCCTTGTTAGTGAAGGTCAGGGCCATGATGCTGAATGCGTCGATGCCTTCGCTAATCATATAGGCGATGCGGTAGGTGAGGGCGCGTGTCTTGCCCGAACCTGCGCCTGCAATGACCATCACGGGGCCTTCCACTGTCGTAACAGCCTCACGTTGAGGCTCGTTTAAGTCTTTCAGTAAATCTATCATCGTAAAATCAGTTGGGCGGCAAAGATAGTCAAATTATTTGGAAAAATGGTCGGATTGTGGTTGGGAAAATTGGCCATTGGCTTTTAGCTGTTAGCCATTAGCTTTTAGCCAGCGGCCAAAAACAATATTTGTATCAAATGATGAAAGCTGCCGGTAAAAATGCTAATTTTGCGATTGTTATTGAAACTAACATGGTTATGGATAAATTTAAAAAATACGGAAACATTGGCTCTTTCCTCTTGGTGTTGGTTTTTTTAGTTAATGGGGCACTCGTATTTCTGGAGCATTATCTTCTCTACGACTGGTCGCAGTTTTTTATGGCAAAAATGAATGGCGGTTATTCAATCAATGTCCTTAGTTATTCTTTGAATGTTTTGATGAATGCTGCTGGTTTTGCGTTTATGCTTTATGCTGCAATAACATGTAAGAAACTACGGCTTTTATCTCGCTCTTTTTTGCTCACGGCATGTGTCTTGTCTTTGTTGACTTCTGTTGGTGGAATGTGTAATTTTATTACTAATATTCAAATTGTTACAGTAATTATTTCAGCCATTTCAATTTTGAATCTGGTCATAATAATTTGCTTTGTGGTTTTTGCTTTAACAAGTGATATGAAGCGTCAATTTAAAGTTCTTGTTGCTGTTTTTGGCGCTATGTATGTGTTGGAAAGTTTTATTCCCTATCTGCTCGCTGAGTCAACGCAAACTGTTTTGAATTTTTGGTTTAGTTTTGTAAAAATTATAAACTTTATGTTTTATTTTTCGTTATGGTTAGGTTTTGCCACTTATCCCGTTGACAAAACCGATAACTGATTTTGCATGATTTGAGGCCAATAGTCTTCGCTTTTTGCGTAGTTTTGCAGTCCGAAAAATAAATTTGTGTAATATATGAATCAGGAAACTCCCGTGCTGCTGCTGACAGGTTATCTGGGCAGTGGCAAAACCACTTTAGTCAACCGCATATTGTCGAACCGCAAAGGCAT
>JAGHSL010000036.1 GCA_018065885.1 Candidatus Limimorpha equi | reverse complement strand
GCCACCCAAACCATTGGTCTTGGATCCGTCAGTGAAGCCATTTGCAAAGCTTTCTGGATGTCGTTGGTGGCGTTGCTCCACGAAGTGCCATCGCCACTGCCTTCAGGTGTCACATATACAATGCCATCCGTAAACTCTGGAATATCGGTTCCTTCATACGGCGATTCATAGCAGCCCATATCAACCACATCTTGCTGTATGCGGCTTTCTCCTGCAAAATCCATTTCATAATCGGCAACCGCTTCATTATTGCCTTTGTTGATGCAGGCAGAGCCTTCCATCAAACGCCAGCTGACGTTTTCGGTTTCGTCGTCGACGCCGGCTGTCAGCGATGGGTTTTCAAATCTCGGGCTTAAATAGCCATTGCCGGCATTCTGGGAAGTCAAGCAAATGTTATTCTCTCCAGAAATGCCACCTTCCACAGCGCAATAGCTGAATGAGCTATTGCCTGACACTTGGCTGTTAGCATTACCCCAGACAATGCAGTTGGTGAAAGTGCTGCCATTGCTATTATTATAGATACCGCCGCCATAAGTTCCGCTATTGTTCACGATGTCGCAATTGATGAATTCCGATGAACCATAACGGTTATCAACGTAAAGGCCGCCACCATAATTGGCTCGGTTGTTTTCGAACAGGCAATTGGCATAACGCCCAGCATGCGTATAAATTGCACCGCCGGAAGTAGATGCCACATTTTTCCTGAAATCGCAATTTTCAATTTCCGTTTCAACAGAGGAGGAATTGGCATACACGGCACCACCATATTTGGCCTGGTTGCTAGTGAACAGGCAGCCGGAGAGACTTCCGCCATAAGCAAACACTGCACCGCCTGATGTCGAAGCCGTATTGTTTCTGAAAGTGCAATTTACTAACGTTACTCTGCTATCATATCCACCATATACGGCACCACCGTAACTTCCCTGGTTGTTTTCAAACACGCAGTTCTGTAACGTCGAGTTTGTCATCAGGTAAGCACCACCGCCATTGCCAACGTTATAACCGTTTGCAATGGTGAATCCGTCCCAGAGGGTTTGGATCGTGAAGTCAGCAGCCTGACGCAGCACACGACGCGTATGCTGTCCATCCAAAACCGTCTGGTTCGTCTCGAAGTCGCGGCTCGACAAATCGTAATCGGCAGGTTCGTTTCCAGCAAAGCCGCCATACACGTTCACGTCTTCCATCATCATGAAAAGATCTTCTCCATCGCCGTAACTAAATGTGGTTGTTGGAATGGAGTTTACAACGGTTGGTGTTGAGAAGGTAGGCGAACTGGAGCTGAAGGCGTACATACCTGCGCCATCAACAGCCTCTGCCTGGAAGTAGCAGTTTGCAAAGTTTCCTTTCTCGATGCAGTCCATGCCAATGAGAAGGTTGCCCCCATTGTAATAGTAAGGTGCGTCGAAGACGACGGTCATCTTACCGTTGGCGACAGTGAGTTGGCCCGTATAGACCGTGGTTGCCGTAGTCGGGTCGATGAGGCTACTCATGGTGGAGTAATCTACCTCGGTCAGATAGACTTGGAAGCTCGATGTCAATTGTGCAGGTGTAGATGTGGTGTAGTATGTGAGGCTTTTGATTGGGTAGCCTGTCAGCTGTGCGATTTCGGCAGCCGGAATCACATATTGCGAACGAGTATAGGAATCAGCAAAGAGGGCATACATTGGAAGTCGATTAACGGTTGTAGAACCATTAGCATAGGCAGTCAGATGCCCTCCGATACTTCCATTGCCCGCATAAGTTCCAGCTGCAACCCAAACCATCGACTTAGGATCTGCTCCAGCAGCCATTTCCATGGCTTCCTGGATGTCGTTCAAGGCGTTCTCCCATGACGTACCGTCGCCGTTGCCATCGGGTGTGACATACACGATACCATCATCAGGAATGACAATTCCTTCATACGGCGATTCATAGCAGCCCAAGTCAACGACATCAAGCTGTATGCGGTCTTCACCGTCAATATCCAAGTCATAACCGGCGATAGCCTCGTTATTGCCATGATTGATGCAGGCCGAATTTTCCATCAGGCGCCAGCTGACGTTTTCGGTTTCATCATCGGCACCAGCCGTCACTGACGGATTCTCGAATCGCGGATAAGTGCAACCGTTGCCTATGTTCTGTGCGTTCAGGACGATATTGTTCTCTCCTGAAATTCTGCCTTCAACAGCACAATAGCTGAATATGCCCTCTCCAAACACTTGTCCTGCCTCATTGTCAGATTCGTTGCCCCAGACAATGCAGTTGGTGAAAGTGCCACCATTACTATAGATGCCAGCACCAGAATTTACCGCCTTGTTGTTCACTATGTCGCAATTGATGAATTCGGATGCACCAT
This sequence comes from Candidatus Limimorpha equi, assembly GCA_018065885.1. Classification (GTDB taxonomy): domain Bacteria; phylum Bacteroidota; class Bacteroidia; order Bacteroidales; family F082; genus Limimorpha; species Limimorpha equi. The sequence continues at coordinate 6,717 of JAGHSL010000036.1, read as the reverse complement.
CAGCATAAACACCGCCACCGTTATCAGCCTGGTTGTTGGCAAACAGGCTACTGACTATTACTCCATTCTTCACATAAACTGCGCCAACGTTGGAAGCCGTGTTTTTCTTAAAGACGCAATTCACGAGTTCGGCTCCGTTGGCATAAACGGCACCGCCATCATTGCCTTGGCAGTTTTCGAACACGCAGTTCTGCAACTTCGTGTTTGCCATCAGGTAGGCACCAGCGCCATTGCCGTCACTATGACCGTTTGCAATGGTGAAGCCATCCCAGACGGTTTGCGTTGTGAAATCATCAAGCTGATACAGCACACTATGTTCATTCTGGCCGTCCAAGACCGTCTGGTTTGCCTCAAAGTCGCGGAGCGACAAATCGTAATCGGCTGGTTCGTTTCCAGCAAAGCCGCCATACACATTCACGCCTTCCACCATCAAGAAGAGGTCTTCACCGAAGTTGAAAGTGGTAGTCGGAGCATAGTTCACAGCGTGAGGTGTTCCGAAAGTGGAAGCATCGTAGTTGTAGGCGTACATGCCTGCGCCATTAACAGCCGCTGCTTGGAATTTGCAGTTTGCATAGTTTCCTTTCTCAAGGCAGTCCATGCCGATGAGAAGGTTGCCTCCATTGTAATAGTATGGGGTATCGAAGACGATAGTCATCTTGCCGTTAGCAACGGTGAGTTTGCCCGTATAGACCGTGGTGGCCGTAGTCGGGGCAATAAGACTATTCATTGTAGTGTAATTAACCTCTTTCAGATAGACTTGGAAGCTCGCTTGCCATTGTGCAGGTGTAGATGTAGTGTGGTATGTGAGGCTATAAATCGAGTAGCCTGTCATCTGCGCGATTTCGGTAGCAGGAATCACATATTGCGAACGGGTGTAGGCATCAGCAAATAAGCCATACATCGGAAGTGTACCAACGGTTGCAGTGCCGTCAGCGTAGGCGGTAATTTGCCCCATTCCCCTATTCCCTGAGTCGTTCGAATAGGTTCCAGCCTTAACCCAAACCATCGACTTAGGATCAGATGCTGCTGCAATGCCCATAGCTTCCTGGATGTCGTTCAAGGCATTTTCCCATGATGTGCCGTCGCCGTTACCATCAAGTGCCACATACACGATGCCATCATCAGGAATGACGATTCCTTCATACGGCGATTCGTAGCAGCCCATGTCAACGACATCAAGCTGTATGCGGTCTTCACCATCCAAATCAGTGGCATAACCGGCGATAGCCTCGTTATTGCCATGATTGATGCAGGCCGAGTTTTCCATCAGACGCCAGCTGACGTTTTCGGTTTCATCATCGGCACCAGCTGTCAGCGATGGGTTCTCGAATCGCGGATAAGTGCAGCCGTTGCCGGTGTTTTGTGAGTTCAGGACGATATTGTTCTCTCCCGAAATTCCGCCTTCAACAGCGCAATAGCTGAATGAGCCCTCTCCAAACACTTGTCCTGCCTCACTGTCAGATTCGTTGCCCCAAACAATGCAATTGTGTAATATACCGCAAGGGGTAAGATTGTAAATACCACTACCCCAATACGTTGACTTATTGTTAACAATGTTGCAATTCACAAATTCTGCAAAACAACCATATGCACTTATACCATAAACGGCACCGCCCCTATCAGCTTGGTTGTTGGCAAACAGGCAATTGACAAATTGTCCACCATTCCCATCCACATACAAGGCACCACCATCATCTGAAGCCGCATTTTTCCTGAAGGCGCAATTCACGAATTCAGTTCCATTAGCGTAAACGGCACCACCATCAATACCTTGGCAATGCTCGAACACGCAGTTCTGCAACTTCGTGTTTGCCATCAGGTAGGCACCACCCCCTTCGTCATCGCTATAACCATTTACAATGGTAAAGCCATCCCATACGGTCTGCATCGTGAAATCATAAAGCTGATACAGCACACGGTGTTCATGCTGTCCGTCCAAAACCGTCTGGTTCGTCACAAAGTCGCGGAGCGAGAGGTCGTAGTCATGAGGTTCATCTCCGGCAAAGCAACCATACACGTTAATGCCTTCTGCCATGGTGAAAAGCCGGTCAGGATTGTAATAGCCAAACGTGGTTGTCGGAGCATAATTTACCTGATTCCAATAATCGAATTCAGGTGAATCGTAATCATAAGCATATCCCCCTGCACCAGTCACATAAGCAGCTTGGAAATAGCAGGATGAGGAATTGCCATCGTTACTGAGGCAATCCATGCCTATGAGCAGGTTGCCACCCCTGTAATAATAAGGTGTGTCGAAAGTTACGACCATCTGTCCGTCAGCAACAGAAAGTCGACCCGTATAGACCGTGGTGGCCGTAGCCGGGTCGATGAGGCCATTGTCGTTCATGGTAGTGTAATCCACTTCTTTCAGATAGACATTGAAGTCCGATGTCCACTGTGAAGGATTGTAAGTGGTGTAGTAAGTGAGACTGTTTATGAAGTTCTCCGTCATCGAGGTGATTTCGGAAGCAGGAATCACATATTGTGAACGGGTGTATGCGTAAGCATAGTTGCCATACATAGGCAGATAACCAACAGTTGAAGTGGCGTCTGCATAAGCGGTAATCTGGTGCATGTCGCTATCGCCTGAATTGCCCGAATAGGTTCCGGCCTTAACCCAAACCCTCGGCTTCGGATTTGAGGCTGCGGCCAGATTGATAGCTTCCTGAATGTTGCTCAAGGCATTATCCCACGATGAGCCGTCGCCTGTGCCATCAGGTGTGACATGCACAACGCCAATATACTCAAAATTAGCCACAAGCTGTCGGTTCGATGTCGCCTCAAAGGTATAGACGGGATCGGTTGAAAGCACCTCATTTGTGGTTGTTATTACAGAGGATAATTCAACATCATCAACATAGAGAATGTATTGGTCCGAACAATTGAAATGACGGATAGCAACATAAATGTTTTGACCAGAGTATGCACTCAGGTCAACGGTGTACTGATACCAGTTGCCTTGGGCGCGAGGGTTATCACCGCGTTCACTTTTAGCTGTCAGAGTCCATTCGTTTATGGTGGTGAAGTCGTTCGCATTGGTGTTGCCATTGGTAGAAATAGCCACACCAAAGTGTTCGTCTGCCCAACTTGAGGAATATGCGCAGGCCCAAAAACTAAAGGCGCAACTGTCACCGATAGACATAATAGGTAAAACGAGGTATTCATCTGGATTGAGAGCTTGGTTATTTGCCCGACAATATGATTCACTCAACATGAAACCACTGCTGCTATGTGCAGAGCCAGGTGTCACATTGTGGCTTCCTGCTTCAGTGCTATGATACCAATTGTGGCCGTCGCCATCGGCATTTATTGTGCTCCAGCCTGACGGGAGGCCATTTTCAAAACTTTCAAAAAATGTAGATGTCGAATCAATCATAGACTCAGTCCAGTTCACGAATCTGTAGTCCTCATTCGGTGTTGCCGACACGGTTACGGTTTCCATTTCGCCGTAAATGCCCGCACCTGTCACCGTGCCGCCTGCAACGGGATTGGCATACACACGAATGTCATAACCCTCTACAGGTGCGAAATTAGCCGTCAGCATGACATCCTCGGTGAGAAGAAATGAATAGGTGGCCATGTCGGAAACGGGCATTGGCTCATCGCTAATCAGCTCCACGTCATCAATACACAGAGCCTGCTGTTCGGTGCAGCCGAAGTGCCTTATGGCTATGTAGCAGTCCTGACCGGCGTATGCGCTTAAATCGACAGTGTATTTTATCCATGCCGTCGATTCCCTATTGCCGCCTCTTACGTTTCCTGAGTGGCTTCGGCCTGGAGAAATCGTCCATTCCGCTCCCCCAACAAGTGTGAAATCATTTGGATTTGTCTGGCTGCCCATTGAGACAGCAACGCCAAAGTGTTCTTGTGCAAATTCAACATCTTGGGCTGCGGCCCAGAAGCTGAACACTGCACCACCTGGCAACGACACTCTTGGCATCACCAAGTAATTATCCGGGAATAATGGACCATTCACATTACAATGAGATTCGCTCATCAGATGGCACGAACCGCCATGTGAGGGAATCGCAAGGATATCGTGCGCTTCATATTCGGTGCTTGCAAACCACGTCTCACCGTCGCCATCGGCATCTATTGTCGCCCAATCGGAAGGAATGCCTTCTTCGAATCCTTCAAAGTAATAGAAATCGGTAGTCCAGTTGACAAACTGGTAGCCGAGAACTGGAGTTGCCTGCACGATAACCTGATTGTCATCGCAACTTGCCTCCTGAATGATGGCCACGCTTCCCATGGCCTCGTCGGACGATGCTACAACGACATCGAATGGGAGGTTCTCCGAATAGTTGGTGAACCTACTCCATTGTGCCGCTTGGCGGTATGCCTCGGTGCTGCCGCATGGAACACTGACAGGTATGGAAGTTGACAGCGAGAAACAGGATGAGCCTGCGGCAGGCGGTGTTGCTGCTTTTGAAATAATGGATGTAAAGTAATAGCAATATGCAAAAGCATAATAGTCAATTGTCGTAACGGAACTGCCTATGGTGAGGGAGCCTGTGAAACCACTGCAAGAATAGAAAGCATTATCGCTAATTGTCGTCACGGAATTCGGAATGGTCAAAGAGCCTGTGAAACCCCTGCAAGATGCAAAAGCACCACTGCCGATTGTCGTGACAGATTCAGGGATGGTCAAAGAGCCTGTGAAGCCGCTGCAAGAATAGAAAGCATCATCGCTAATTGTCGTCAACGAATTCGGCAGAGTCAGCGAACCAGTGAAGCCAGTGCAATATGCAAAAGCACTACTGCCGATTGTCGTCACGGAATTCGGTATAGTCAATGAGCCTGTGAAGCCGCTGCAATCATAGAAAGCACTATAGCCAATTGTTGTAACGGATTCAGGAATAGTCAAAGAGCCTGTGAAGCCGCTGCATTTATAGAAAGCACCATTGCCGATTGTCGTAACGGATTCAGGGATGGTCAAAGAGCCTGTGAAACCGCTGCATTTATAGAAAGCACTATTGCCGATTGAGTCCACAGATTCCGGAATGGTCAGTAAGCCGGTCAAATTGCTACATTCGCTGAAAGTATAGTCGCGAATTGCCGTCAAAGAGTTCGATAGGGTCAGCGAGCCGTCAAAGCCTGTGCAACCTATAAAAGCATATTCGCCTAATGTTGTCACCGTATTCGGTATGGTGAGCGAACCCGTAAGGCCACTACAATATTCAAAAGCATAATCGTCAATTGTTGTCACGGAATTCGGAATGGTCAGCGTACCGGTGAAGCCAGTGCATCTGCCAAAAGCGGCAAAGCCGATTGTGGTCACGGAACTGCCTATGGTCAGCGTGCCGGTGAAGCCAGTGCATCTGAAGAAGGCATCAGTGCCGATTGTTGTCACCGAATTGCCTATGGTGAGCGAACCGGTGAAACCAGTGCAATATGCAAAAGCATAAACGCCAATTGAGGTAACTGAATTCGGTATGGTAAGCGAGCCGGAGAAGCCGCTACATTCATAGAAAGCATAATTTCCGATTGTCGTAACGGTTCCGGGAATGCTTAATGTTCTCCTAAACCCAGTGCATCCATGGAAAGCATAATCACCAATCGTAGTCACGGAACTGCCTATGGTCAGAGAATTAAATCCGCTGCAATACTCAAAAGCATAATTGCCGATTGCAGTCACTGAATTGGGAATTCTCAATGAGCCTGTCAAGCCTTCGCAATAAAAAAAAGCAAAGTCGCCAACTGATGTCACCGTATAAACAACGCCGTTGTTTTCAACAGTCTCAGGCAAGGTGATGCTGCCTGTCGGCATTTGAAAGTTTTGCCAAGGATAAAGGGAAATAAAATACCCTTCCTCATCCACTTCCACATGGTTTGGGCAGGTCAGTTCCACCGTGTGGTTTACGGCATCCGTAATGTTGTAGTACAGGGTCTGCCCCGTGCTGCACACTGCTGAGAAATCGTAGGCATACGCCCTTGCTGCCATCAGGGGCAGCATCAAAAGCAAGAGCATCCAACGCCTTGCCTTCCTTTTTTGTAAATGTTTTACATTCATAAGTTTAAAGAATTTGTTATTGAATTAATTGTAATTTCTTTCCATATTTTATCACATTGAGCCATCGCTGTTTGTCTGGCTTATGTCTTGGAAATTGCAAACATAGTGCATAAAAGTATTTGCCTTATGCGTTTGATATGGCATATTATACCTGTTTTATGTGGCATTATTTACCATTTTTCAAATTAGTGAATCTCAAGTTTTTCCGAACATTCCTTCAGGAAATCGTGCTGTAGCAGTTCGGAAATCTGCATGAGCAATGCTAAGTCGATGCTCTTTTTCTTCAGCATCTTATAAGTGTTGCTGCGGTCGCTGTGAATGGCATCGGCAAACCAGACGATACTGCGCCCTTGCCGTTTCAGTTCCTTACGGATGTCTTCTCCAATGTTAATGTCTTTCATAAGCCAATTATTAGGTCTTTCTATTATGGTTAGACTTTTTTCCCGCTTACATTAGTCACTTGAGGCAAATTTTTTTTGTGGCAATTTTTACCACAGCAGGGTTTTCAGGCAATATGAATTGGCCATATTGGTGTCTTGGCCGGATTTTATGGAACGTAGAGACGCACGGACGTGCATCTCTACATGCCACCAGATTATCCATAAATAAATGTGAATCAATTGATATACATCTAATTATACTTTTTCATAATCTATGATTCATTTACGATAATTGACTACGTCGAAATCTCCGATTCATCGATA
>JAGHSL010000173.1 GCA_018065885.1 Candidatus Limimorpha equi | reverse complement strand
CCGAACCTGCGCGGACGGCTCAGGAACACATATTTCGATTCGTGCACAAGCTGATAGACCAAACCGGTCTTGTCGACATAGATGCGTCCGTCGTTGCGGATGTTCTCGAAATCCGCCATCCCTGCGGTGAAGTATCGTGGCTTTGACTCCATAACGGTTTATTTTTGGCAAAAATACGTTTTTTTGGAAACAAATCTGAAACAAATCTTTATTAATCTCTTTTCTCCTTTCCTAACCGATTTTCCCTAATTGGCGGTCATCGGGTTTTGCATCTCCGATGCTCTCGTGGCAAAGTTATATGTATTGCGCGTTCTGATTCAGCTTCTTAACTACGATTGTCTTTTTTTCGACCACGAATCTCACTAATCCTCACGAATATGAATCCGCTTCGCGTATTCTTTTGACTTCATCGAGAGGCTATGAGATTATTGTTCTTCATCCGGCAGGCAGGGACTTGCGTAGCAAAGCCCATTCGCTTGATTCGCCCGATTCGCGGTTCATCATATCCCCGTCCGGCAAGTCGGGAACCTGTTCTTAAAAACAATATTTCACCTCTCATATACGTTCATTCTCTAATTATTTGTATTTTTACCGCCCAAATCCTATCACTATGAATCGTATCAAGACTTTTGCAATCATACTCCTTTCGGCGATTACATTCGCTGCTTTTGGTCAGGACGATGTGGCCATCGGCCATTGGCGTACTCATCTGCCTTTTCAGCAAATAGTTGATGTAGAGCTGTTTGGCAATAAGGTTTTTGCCGCCACACCTTTTGAATTGTTTTATTACGATCAGGATGACAATTCCATCAACATATTGAATAAAATCAATGGCTTGTCGGATGTGGGCATCAGCACCTTGCGCTACAACAAGGCGCAGAACCTGCTTTTTGTCGGCTATGCTGATGCCAATGTCGACCTGATTTATGCCAACGGCGAAATCAGGAACATGAGCGACATCAAGGACAAGAACCTGATGGGAAACAAGAGCATCAACAATGTCGTTTTCGATGAGCATCTCGCCTACGTTGCCTGCGGCTTCGGCATCGTGGTCTTCGACCTGAAACGCTGCGAGGTGAAAGACACGTATTATATTGGCAGTCAGGGCAGCATGATGGATGTGCGTGACATCGCTTTCTATAATGGCCGCATCTATGCCTCCACCGACGATGGTCTGTATTCTGCTTCCCGCGATGCTCAGAATCTGGCCAACTTCGCCTCATGGCATTTCGAACGTGACCTCATTCATCCGCATTTGGCCTACGACGAAATGGAGGCTTTCTCCGATAGGCTTTTCCTGAATTACAACGGTGGTTTCAATGCCGATACGGTTTTCGTTTTCGATGGCAACCGCTGGGATTATTTTGAGAAATCGGTCACTGATGTCAGGCAGGAGCTGCGTGCTTGCAACGACCGTCTCTTGATGACCAGCCAATACAATGTCTTTGTCTACGATTCCCAAATGCAGGAAATCATAAGCATTTACAATCCTGGCGCGAAAATTGAACCGTTGTCAGCCGTTTTCGATGCCAATGAAAATTATTGGATTGGTGATTTGAAGCGCGGTTTGGTGAAGACGAGTGGCTGGGACAACGAAGACATTGCGCCTAATGGCCCCTATACCAAGAATGTGTTTGAGCTGAGTGCATGCGGCGATCAAGTGTGGGTGGCTACGGGTGGTCATGCCTCCAACTGGAGCAAACGCTACATGAAAGAGGGTGTTTTCCGTTTCGATGGCTCGTGGACGAGTTTCAACCGCACTTTGCTCCCTGATTTGAACGACTATTCCGATTTCGTATGCACGGCTACCAATCCTAACGATCCTTCGGTGACATACGTCGGCACATGGGGCAACGGCCTCCTGAAATTGAAAGACGGTCAGCTCGTTGAAGTGTACGATGCCGACAACAGCACGCTCGATTACTGGACTGCCGACCCGTCGCTGATTCTGGTCAGCGGCTTGGCTTTCGATAGCAAAGGCAATCTTTGGGTGGCCAACTCTGGAGCGCCCAACCTGCTTTCGGTCATGGAACCTGACGGGCGATGGCATTCCTATAGTTTAGGAGGTTCATTTAGCAGCCTCGACATCGGCTCGCTTTATGTCGACACACACGACATCAAGTGGATTATCCGCCGTGTCGGTCAGCAGGACTGCCAGACTTTGGCCTTCAATGATAACGGAACGCTTGACATCACTTCCGACGACCAAGTCATGGGGCTGACCAAACAGATTGGCGGCTTGTCAGGCGATAGGGTGAATTGCATTGCGGTGGATAGGAACAGAGGTGTCGTTTGGTTGGGAACCGATGTGGGACCTTGCTGTTTCGACGATTCACGCCGTTTGTTCACCGACCCAAGCTATAAGGCAAGCCGTCCAAGGGTCGACCGAAACGATGGCACCCACCAATACGATTATTTGTTCGATGGCTCCAATGTGCTTTCGATGGCCATTGATGGTGGCGGCAACAAATGGTTCGGCCTTGAATCGGGCGTTTATGTAGTTGACGATTCAAGCGAAGTCAAGTTGAAACATGGTTTTAATACCAGCAATAGCCCGATGCTCGACAATGCTGTCAACACGATGGCTATCCGTTCGGATGGCGAAGTGTTCTTTGGCAGTGACAATGGCATCATTTCTTTCCGTGGTGAAGCTGCTGACCCTGATCCGACAACAAGCGAAATCATAGCTTATCCAAATCCTGTCCGTCCTGAATACAATGGCTATGTGGGCATCAAGGGGTTGGTCAATGATGCTTTGGTGAGAATTACCACGGTCGATGGCGGTTTTGTCAAGGAACTGCATTCCGAAGGCGGTCAGGCGGTTTGGGACTGCACCTCTGCCGATGGCAGCAAGGTAACGCCTGGCGTTTACCTGATTTTCGTCAGTACCGACGAAGGAGAACATCGCTTTGCCACCAAAATACTTGTAATGAATTGATGGACGACAAATTGCAGGGTGTCGTCTTGCAAAGCATACGCTACGGCGACACAAGTCTCATCGTCAAAATCTATACACGCAGCTTCGGCTTGCAGTCGTATATAATAAAAGGTGCGTTCAGCCGTGCCTCGAAAAGCCGTGCGGCTTTCTTCCAGCCGCTCAATGTCATCGAGTTTGTGGTGAGTGGCAAAAACCTGCACAGCACTTTGGGTTATATCAAGGATGTTCAGATGGCGTTTTTCTACCAGACCTTGTTTTCGGAGATGAAGAAAAGTGCCATTCTGATGTATGTGGCCGAACTGCTTTCAAAGTCGTTGACCGAACAGGAACAGAACCTTGTGCTTTACGATTTCATTATCCATTCGCTGCAGTGGCTCGACTTGACCGAAGAAAACTATGCCAATTTCCCCTTGTTTTTCACTTTGGAGATGAGCCGTTTTTTAGGTTTTTATCCCAAGACCAATGAGTCATCCTTGCCTTTTTTCGACATGATGGAAGGTCATTTTGTGGCTACAGTTCCGATACATCCGTATTATCTGGAAGGCGATTCCGCAGCCATTCTGTCGGCCATGCTCAATCGGGATTTGGAGAAAGTCATGCAGTTGCCACTCAATGTGGTGCAACGTCGCAATCTGCTCGATGGTATCATTACCTTCATGCGGCTTCATGCGCCGTTTTTGAAAAACCTGCAATCGCATGAGGTGCTGCAGTCGGTGTTGGGATGACAACAAAAAAAGCACCAGCCGAAACTGATGCTTTTCGTTTTTTTACGGATTGATTCGTTTTAGCGCAGTTCCAAAGAAGTTTGTCCGACCAGCTTGCCGCTTTGTTCGTAGACGTCGACGAAATAGTAGCCCGGCATCATTTCAAATTCCGAAGGCTTGATGTAGTAGGCGCGGACAGCAGCGTCCCTGTTGTCGTAATTGACACTCACTTTTTCAGTGTACTGAAGTGTTTCGCCATTCGATTCGAAGGCATATTCATCGCCTTTGCCTTTGCTGATGATGGCTTTTGTCGGGTCGGCAATGCGGATGTAGAA
>JAGHSL010000397.1 GCA_018065885.1 Candidatus Limimorpha equi | reverse complement strand
CCGAAATACAAGAATGTAGGCATCTGGAAACCTGTCAAATTGGTGGGTTATTCGGGTGCGCGTATCGCTACGGCGAATGTGGTGACAAAAAATGTTGTCGATACGAAAGCCGAAATGAAGCTCATGGTTGACTTGCAGTCGCGGTTGAATCATAAAGACAGTCACAAGCAACATTCCGTGACCTTGCAACTCTTCCACCAAGGTGTGCTTTTGCAGGAAAAGAATTTCAGTCTGACTGAAAACAGAAGCGTTGAAATGCCGTTTGTCATTGATTATCCGAAACTTTGGTGGCCTAACGAAATGGGTGCTCAGCCGCTTTACGATTTTGAGGTCTGCCTGAATTATGATGGCAAGATTACCGACAGAAAGATGATTCGCACTGGCATCAAGACCTTCGAGATGATTCAGGAACCTGATGCAAAAGGTTCGTCGTTCTATTTCAAGGTGAACGGACAACCGATGTATGCCAAAGGCGCCAACTACATTCCTCAGGACAATTTCACTTCATGGATGAATCCAGCTGTCGATTTGGACTTGCTGCGGAAGTCTAAGGAAGCGCATTTCAACATGTTGCGTGTTTGGGGCGGTGGCATTTATCCGTATGATTATTTCTTCGACATCTGCGATTCGTTGGGCATTCTGGTCTGGGAAGATTTCATGTATGCCGGAACAATGTATCCGTATGATGCTGATTTCCTGAATAATGTCACCATCGAAGCCGAGCAGCAGGTGAAACGTTTGGCGTCGCATCCGTCGCTTGCGCTATGGTGTGGCGGCAACGAGATTTCGGAAGGCTATTACAACTGGGGCTGGCAGCAGTCCTTGAATTGGTCGGAGGACGATGACAAGGCCATGAAAGCGGGTTACGACACTTTGTTTGAGCAGATTTTGCCTCGCGTGGTGGCTGAGTGCGATGGCACGCGCCCGTATTGGCCGAGTTCGCCATCAAAAGGCTGGGGAAGGCCCGAAAGCCTGACCGAAGGCGATGTGCATTACTGGGGCGTTTGGTGGGGCGAACAGCCTTACGAAATCTACCGCGAGAAGGTAGGCCGCTTCAACAGCGAATATGGCTATCAGTCGTATCCTGACATTACGACTTTGCAGAAATTAGATGCAACCGCCGAATTGTCAGTGGGTTGCGATTTGATTGAAGCGCATCAAAAGCATGGCCGTGGCACCAAATTGATTGACGATTTCATCAGGAAATATTATCCATTGCCAAAGAATTTTGCCGATTATGTCTATATGAGTCAGCTATCGCAGGCCTACGGTATGGAGATTGCGATTGAGGCGCACCGCAAGGCAAAGCCTTACAATATGGGCACCTTGTACTGGCAATTGAACGATGCCTGGCCTGTGGTTTCGTGGTCATCCATCGACCATTACGGCAACAAGAAAGCGTTTCAGTATAAGTTGAACACCTTGTATGCGCCAGTGCTTTTGTCGCTGAATGTGAGCAAGAAAGATTGTTCGGTTTCAGTCACATCCGATTTGCACACGCCGATTTCCGGCAATCTGAAGACTCAGGTCGTGGATTTCAAGGGCAATGTGCTGTTTGAGAAGGAAATGGAAGTGATAATTGCCGATTTTCAGAATGTGAATTACCAAGTCGAAGGACTTCAGAAATTCATGAAGAAGGTCAAGTCGAAAGATGTTTATGTGAAACTTGAACTATCTGATAATGACAAACTTATTGCAGAGCGTTATTGCTATTTGGTTTATCCGAAGGATTTGAATCTGCCCAAGGCAAACGTAAAATATGATGTCAAGGAAGAGAATGGTGAGACGGTCGTTGAATTGACGACGGATGTCTTTGCCAAGGATGTGCAGATTTACACGCTTTCAGGACATGGCTCATTCTCCGATAATTTCTTCGATTTGGGCGTTGGCGAAACGAAACGCATTGTCTACAAGACGGATAAGCCGGCTACAGATTTTGCGGTTCGCTGCCTGAATGACTTTTAACCAGGATTTAACGGATCGGATTTTTTAGAACCGCAGATTGCGCTGATTACACTGATTTTCAACAAACTACAGATTTTACAGATTTAACAGATAAATTTCAAATGCGCAAGCGCATGAATTTCACAGATTGGCTGGCGCGGAAATATCGGATTGATATAAGCGAACACGGATGACACGGATTTAACGGATTGATGTTTTGTCACAAAACAATTCCGTGATAATCCGTGTTATTTGTGTCTAGTTTAAAATCCTCAAATTACTGAATGGAATTGCCTCAAATTACTGAACGAAAAATCCTCAAATTACTGAATGAAATCGCCTCAAATTACTGAATAGAATTGCCTCAAATTACTGAAAAGTTTTTGGAAAATATTGATTATATGAAAAATATGTGTATTTTTGCAGTGTAAAAAGAAGTAGTAAAATGAAGCAATATAAATTCAGGATTTCGGATGCTATTTTGACCGAAAAATTAGAGGGGAAAGGTGCCGTTTTGGTGCAAGGTCCGAAGTGGTGCGGAAAGACTACGACGGCAGAACAGCAGGCAGGGAGCATACTTTATATGGCCGAACCGGACCGGATGGAGCAAAACATCAAGTTGGGCAATTATGCGCCTTCAAGCCTTTTGGCAGGTGCAACGCCGCGCCTTATTGACGAGTGGCAATTGGTGCCAAAATTGTGGGATGCCGTGCGTTTCGAGGTGGATCACCGCGATGAGTTGGGGCAGTTTATCCTGACAGGTTCGGCAGTGCCAGCTAATAGTGATGAAATTTTCCACACGGGCACAGGACGCTTCGCTTGGCTGACCATGCGCACTATGTCGCTGTTCGAGTCGGGCGATTCCGTCGGAGAAATCAGTTTGGGAGAATTGTTCAACCGTCCTGAACATATTGTTTCCATCAATCCGTTGGATATAAACAAGTTGGCATACGTTGCTTGCCGTGGCGGATGGCCTCAGGCTTGCACAATCTCGAAACCGAAAATTGCCTTGTCTCAGGCTTTCGATTATTATGATGCCATCGTCTCTGCCGACATTTCGCGTGTCGATAATGTGAATAAAGACCCCGAAAGGGTGAAGCGGCTGATGCGTTCGTATGCGCGCAACCAAGGCACCCAGATTTCCATTGCCAAACTGAAAGCCGATATGATGGCGAATGATACCGACACTTTGGACGAAAACACGGTCGCTTCCTATATCAATGCCTTGAAGAAGATTTTTGTCGTTGAGGATATGTTAGCATGGAACCCTAATCTCAGGTCGAAGGCAGCGGTGCGCTCGGCAGATACACGCTATTTCTCTGATCCATCAATTGCGGTGGCGGCTTTAGGCCTTGGCCCGCAAGACCTTATCAACGACTTGAACACTTTCGGCTTCCTTTTCGAGACCTTGTGCGTCCACGACTTGCGCGTTTATGCCGATGCTTTGGACGGCACTGTGTATCACTATCGCGACAGCAACGGCTTGGAATGTGATGCCGTGGTTCACCTTCGGAATGGATCGTATGGCTTGGTCGAAATCAAGTTAGGCGGCGATAATTTGATTGAGCAAGGTGCGGCAAGCCTGAAACTTTTGAGTAAGAATATCGACACTACGCGTATGAAAGCCCCGTCATTCCTGATGGTTTTGACCGGCCTTGATGGTTTTGCCTATCAGCGTGAAGATGGTGTTTATGTCGTTCCGATTGGATGCTTGAAGCATTGAAATTCAGTTTTTTATTCGGATTTCCGCTCAAAGCGTTCTTCCAAGCGGTTTTTGGCTTCGTCGAAACTTTCGTCTGCTTTGATGTAAACGGCAACAAGGGCTTGTTCAGACAATTCGATGACTTCGCGCTTGGCAATACGCAGCCCGTCGCTAACGACCTCGCCAATGCTCCCATAGCGGTCTTTGCTCAGCCAGCTGATACCTTTGCCAATCAGCGAGGGACGATGATGGTCGTAATATTCGTAATCATCATTATCATCCCATTCCTGATTTTGGGCGAGGTGAAAATCGTTCACTGGAAGGAAGAAAACCCTTTCGGGCAGCAAGCCGTTTTCAATGGCAAAATCCTTGCTGACTTCAATTTCGGTTGCATTCTTCGGTGTCAATGAAGCCAATAATTCAGGCCCTATGCCAATTTGTTTTGGTCTAATCTCCTGAATTTCTTCCGTTTCGTTCTCGGTGAGAAATTCCGTAGAGACATTGCGTGCAACGTCTTCATTGTGTGGTGCAATTTGTTTTTCCGTAGAGATGTTGCGCACAACATCTTCATTTGATTGTTGTTTGTCATCAGAGACGTAGAGCGCTACGTCTCTACCTTCCTCATCTTGTGAAATAACGCTCTCTTTTTCAGATGGATATAATACATTTTCAGATGGTTCAGGTGTCAATTCAACCAACTCGGGCTGCTGGTTTGCGTTGTCATTTTCATTTTTGGGCAGCCAGAACAATCCGAACAACACGGCGATGACCGCCGCCACCGCTGCGATTTTTGCATAAAGCGGAAGAATGACGGCTTTTTTCTTCAAATTGTCTTTATCCTTGAAGGCGATGGTCGTGTCTGGCTCTAATCTGCAATTGCCGTAGGTTCGTAAATCCTTGAGCAATAATGGATTCTTGTCTGCAAATTCTTCAACTTCGCGTTCTTCTTCACCGTCAAGAAGCAATTCCTGATAGGCAATGAAACGCTCTTCGTAATTATCTTCGTTGATGTTGCCAAATGGAACGATTTTGTTTTTGAACAGGTATTCCTTTTCATCGAAAGTGTCGTCGGTGCTTTCCAGAACGGGCAAATCTTCGGTGAGTTCCTCGAAATCGATGTGGTTTTGGACGCAGAACGCTTTCAACTGCTGGATTTCAGCGTTGTTCAAGCGGCCATCCATGTAGTCGATGAGATAAGCTTCGTAATTGTTTATGCTGATTTTCATGGTTCTACGTCGATTAGGTTGTCAATGCTTTTGAGTTGTTTCTTGAGAGCGGTGCGGCCACGGAAAATGTAGACTTTCACTTGCGACTCGCTCAGTCCCGTAATTTCGCCGATTTCCTGATAGCTGTAGCCTTCGTAGTCGCAGAGCAGAATGACGTTGCGCTGCACTTCGGGCAATGTCGCCAATGCGCTGTGAAGCACTTCCTGAATGTCGCTGTAGCTGTTGCTGATGCTTTCCTGAATGTAGGTCGCATCAAGCGGTTCGGTCTTTTGGCAACGTCTGATTTCGTCAATCATAATGTGGTGAGCTGCCGTGAAAAGATAGGGTTTTGCCCGTTCAAATTCCACAGTGTCAACGTGTTCCCAAATGCGGGCGAAGGTTTCCTGCACGACATCCTTTGCCTTGTCTTCGTCGCGGAGACTCGACAAAGCGAAGCGGAAAATCCGGTCGGCATACTGCTCAACACACTTATTGTACTGACTTTTGTTCATACGTTCTTTTGTCCTACGAAAATAAGTCAAAAAAGTTACATGTTGGGTGAAAAAAAATGACAATTATGATTCGTTGGTCAAAATGTTGCTTTTGGCTATTGGCCTTTAGCTTTTGGGTCAAAAATCATCAAAAAAAAAAGAAGAATAACTTTTGTTTAAAGAGCCATTATGCCAGAAGCTAATAGCCAAAAGCCAGCAGCAAATCTCTTTCTGTTTGGTTTCAAAATAACAATTATTTATGAAATCGGGATTTCTTTTCAGCAGAAAAAGACTAATTTTGCCCCAAAATTGAATTATTATGATTTTAAATTACATCACTTGGAACGCTGACCCCGTGCTGTTTTCCATTGGCAGTTTGCAGGTGCGTTGGTATGGCCTTTTGTGGGCATTGGGTTTCCTTTTCGGTTACATGATCATGAAAAGAATCTACAGGCGTGAAAAAATGCCCGATGATTCTTTGGATAAATTGCTGGTTTACATGCTTGTATCGACAATTCTCGGTGCGCGCTTGGGACATTGTCTTTTCTACGAACCCGATTATTATCTGTCGCATCCCATTGAGATTCTGAAGATTTGGGAAGGTGGTCTTGCCAGTCACGGCGGCGCCATTGGCATTTTGATTGGTTTGTTCATTTATTCCCGAAAGGTGGTCAAAAAGCCATACATTTGGATTCTTGACCGAATTGTCATCGTGGTTTGTCTTGTCGGCGCCATGATTCGCGTTGGCAACGTGATGAACCACGAAATCTATGGCACGCCTACATCTTTGCCTTGGGGCTTTGTTTTCATGCGCGGTCAGGAACAATTCTGTGGCTCTTTTGATAATTATTATCCTTGTACGGCAGGCAATTGCTGCTCGCCCGATCAATGGTTGCCTTGTCATCCGACGGGTTTGTACGAGGCTTTCTTCTGCCTTGTGGCCATGGGCATTTTGCTTTGGAT
>JAGHSL010000084.1 GCA_018065885.1 Candidatus Limimorpha equi | reverse complement strand
TTGCGCGTGAATGCCGAGACGATTACGGTCAACACGGTGAAATTCGGCGAGTTTAACGATTACATCCGCGTCAGCGGACAGGTGCAGCCCATGACGACCATTCAGTTGAGTCCGCAGGAAGGCGGCCTCGTCGAACAAATCGTGATGGAGGAAGGCAGTCATGTCAATCAAGGCGATGTCATCGTTGTTTTGAGCAATGAAAACCTTGATTTGCAGATTCTTAACTCCGAAGCAGAATTGGCAGAAAAGGAAAACATCTTGCGCAACACCTTGATTTCGATGGAGCAGCAGAAACTCAGTCTTCAGCAGGAAAGGCTACAGCTGAATGTCGATGTGCGTCGTGCCAAACGCGATTACGACAGCAAAAAAGCGCTTTACAACGACCAACTCATTGCAAAAGAGGATTTTCTGCAAGCCGAAGAGGATTATCAGCTGGCTTTGGACAAATTGGAATTGGTGAAAAACCGTGCGCGTCAGGACAGCCTTTACCGCAGCGTGGAAATCGAGCAGATGAACGAAAGCCTTGCCAACATGCGCATCAACATGCAGATGATCCGTAAGCGCAAGGACAACCTGAGCATCAAGGCACCGATTGACGGCGAATTGGGCTTGTTGGATGTCGTTTTGGGACAATCGGTCGGCGCGGGAACGAAAATCGGACAAATCAACAATCTGGAAAGCTATAAGATTGAGGCGCAGATAGATGAACATTACATTGACCGTGTGATGACCGGCCTTTCCGCCACTTTCGAACGTCAAGGTGAGACCTTCGATGCCTTGCTGCGCAAGGTTTATCCCGAGGTGCGTGATGGCAAATTCAAGGCCGATTTTAAGTTCGATGGCGAGCAGCCCGAAAACATTCGTTCTGGTCAGACCTATTACCTTAATCTTCAGTTGGGTCAGCCGACGGAAGGCATTATCATTCCGCGCGGTTCGTTTTACCAGAAGACCGGTGGCAAATGGATTTATGTGGTTTCGGATGATGGCACCAAGGCGACGAAACGCGAAATCCGAATCGGGCGGCAAAATCCACAGTATTACGAAGTATTGGAAGGCCTCAGCGAAGGGGAGAAGGTCATTGTTTCGGGCTACGACAATTTCGGGGAGAATGATGTGCTGATGATGAAGTAAGGGATGATTAGACTTTTGGACAATTGGACATTTTGACAATTAGACTTCTGGACAAATTGATTATTAGCTCGCTGAGCTTGTCGAAGTGAGATTTTGAAATGGAAAATAAGACCTTGCTTCGACAGGCTCAGCAAGCGGAAACAATTCAACAAATCGAAGATTCAACGTAGTTAAATAAACAACTAAACAATTCAACAACAATGAGATCAGTAATAAAAAACTTAATCAGTATCATAAGACGTTTCAAAGTGGCGTCAGTGCTTAACATTCTCGGCTTGTCCGTGGCTTTGGCGGCTTTCATAATCATTATGATGCAGGTGGTTTTCGACCGCACTTACGACACCTCTTACCCAAATTCAGATTGTATCTGTCTGGTTGAGAGTGAATTTGAAGGCTGTGTCTATGGCCTCAGTTCCGACAACGCTTTTCAGGTTCTGACCGCTTCGTCAAGTCATATAAAAGAGTCGGTTCTCTTGCAACCGAATTTTTTTGGAGGGAAAGATGTCTTTTCAATTGATGAAGGAAAAACTTTCGATTTCTCTGAGATTCATACCATTGCCACTAACGGATTGGCTTCGGTTTTTGGAATGGAAGCCGTTGAAGGCAATTTGTGTGTTAAAGAAAACAGTTTTTCGGCCATTATTCCCGAAACGATGGCAAAGCGTATGTTTGGAGAAGAAAGTTCCATTGGTAAAACCTTGGTGATGAAGGACGATAGTGCTAATATAAATTATACAATTACAGGTGTTTACAAGGATATTCCAAGCAACTGTTCTTTGGAAAATGCCGTTTACACATTTGAAAAAAGTCCTTTTGTTGAAAATTGGGGTATGAATTTCTTGGGCTATGTTCTTTTTGATAATCCTGAGTCAATAAATGAAGTCGATTCCGTTTTCAATAATAGTCAGCAATGGAAGGACATTACAAATGAATTGGGAATGGATTCTTACCGAATGTACCTGAAACCTATCGGACAAATTCATTTTGACGAACCGATTCAGTTTGATTTTATGAAACGGGCTAACAAATCCATGGTCAATGTACTTTTTGCCGTGGCATTTGTCTTGCTCGTCATTGCTGGAATTAACTATCTGAATTACAGCGTTGCAATGACGCCTGTGCGCATCAAAAGCATTAATTTGCAAAAGGTTTATGGCAATTCAAATTCCGTTTTGAGGATTTCGCTTATCCTTGAGGCAGTGTTGGTTTGCATCTTTGCCTTCGCGTTAGCCTTGCTTTTGGTTTTCCTGTTTTCAAAGTCGCCTTTGGCTTCGCTGTTGGAGGCTGATATGTGTTTTTCAAATTATAAGATATTGATTTTCAGCACTGCGCTGTTGTCGGTTTTGTTAGGCACTTTGGCTGGGCTGTATCCTGCTTTCTATATGACTTCGTTTGCACCAGCCTTTGTGCTTGAAGGAAATTTCGGCCTTTCAAAATCGGGGAAAATGCTCCGTAATGTTTTGCTTACCGTTCAGTTTGTCGCGTCTTTCGTACTGATTATCACGGCCGTATTTATGTTCAGGCAAAACAATTACATGATGAAAACCGACCTTGGATTCCAGCACGATGTCTTGATTACGGCGAAGACGAACAGCACAATCAATCAAAAGGAAGAAGCGTTTGTAAATCAGTTGAAGGCGAATCATGCTATTGTGGATGTCGCCAATTCGCTTTTTCTGTTGTCAGGTACGGATAATTTTCCTACAAATGGAAATGTATATCATGGCAAACAGATAATTTTCAATTACTTGCCTATTGATATAAATTATTTGGAAGTGATGGGAATTGAGATTACGGAAGGTAGAAATTTTATGGAAAGTGACAAAGGCTCTTATTCGTTGATTTTCAATGAAAAAGCGAGGAAGCAATTTGATTTGCAATTGAATGATGATTTGAATGGCGGAAAGATTATCGGTTTTGTTTCGGATGTGAAATTTATGTCGCTTCGCAATTCCGTCGAACCAATGGCTTTTGGAGTGTACGGGCTGACAGGTATTGATTCCAAAGGACCGTATTACATCATTCGTGTGCGCGAAGGCAGCGATTTGTTTGCGGCAATGGATTTCGTGAAGCAGACCTTGAATGATTTCGATCCTGGTTATCAGTTCGATGTACGTTTTTATGACGATGTGATTAATGGCATGTATGAAAAGGAAATGCGTCTTAACAAGCAAATCACTTTGTTCAGCATTATCGCCATTCTGATTTCGATTGCGGGCGTGTTTGGTCTGGTGATTTTCGACAGTGCCTATCGAAGAAAGGAAATCGCTGTAAGAAAAGTGTTTGGCTCGACGACGAATCAGATTTTCACCTTATTCAATAAGACTTATATGGGTGTGGTTGTCATCAGTTTCGCCATCGCGGTACCTGTTGCGGTTCTCATATTGAAAAAATGGTTGGAGAATTTCGCTTATCATATCGGTCTGAGTTGGTGGGTTTTTGTTCTGGCGTTCGTCGGTGTCAGCCTTGTGACCAT
>JAGHSL010000161.1 GCA_018065885.1 Candidatus Limimorpha equi | reverse complement strand
GTATAGGTGGATAGGCACGAACAACAAAAGGCTGTCCGTTTGGGCAGCCTTTTTAGTGTTTTATTTCAATCGCCAATTGAAAAACTGCCCATGTTTCTTGGTTTTTCTGCCAAACTGAATGGCGAATTTCGGGCAGCGGTGCAGACAGCCTAAGCAAAAGGCGCATTTGTCGGAAGTCCAGACGGGCTTGCCGTTTTCCAGTTTGATGATGCCCGAAGGACACAGCTTTTCACAAAGGCCGCAGCTGATGCAATCTCCGCTGACGGTAAATTTGCGTGTCGATTGTTTTTTGTAGGAAGGGTAGACCAAAGGCGTGAGAGGTGTGAAACCTTTGTGGCGGTTGAAATCGCCCTTGGCTTGTTTTTCCACTTTTCCGATGATTTCGTCAATCTTGGGTTCGGCGGCATCAAGTATGTGTTCCATCTTGGCCTTGTCGCTCACATCGAACATCGGTGTCCAAGTGTCGGGCATGACGACGGAGAATTGCGCATCGGTCTTTCTGCCGAGTGCCTTTTCAAACATTTTTCCCGCCGCTCCCGTGCTGCCGCCGCAGGTGAAGACGAGATAGATGTAGGGCCAGTTGCTCATTCTGAAGTCCTTCAGAAAGTCGAGGACGATGTTGGGAATGCCCCAATAGTAGACGGGCATCACGAAACCGAGCGCCTTGCTATCGGTGCAACGGATGTCGGTGGTCGCCATGTCGCAGATGGTTTCGTTGAGTGCTTTTGCAAGTCTTTGGGCCACATATTTGCTGTTGCCCGTGCCGGAAAAGTAGTAAATCATAGTCTGAACATTTAGTGATAATTAAAAAATAACCTGTAATGAAAATAGCTTTTTTTACGCTTCGCTGAACGCAAATCATCGTAAATGAAACGTAAATTATCGAAATTTATAATCGTCTATATATCAGTTTAATTTATGGAAATTCATGTTTAATTCGTGGAAATTTGTGTTTATAAAAACGATATGTGTTGGAAATGTCTCAACTTATTATTGTTACTAAATTGGATTCGGCTTTGCCGAAGAAATCTTTCAATAATCATTTTATAAAATCTTTCAAAAATCCGTGTTTGCTTTCTTTTAGCTATCCTTTTTGGTTTGCAGACAATGTTTTCTGATGGATTTTAATTTCGATTTTTGAATGATTTCTTGCCGTAAGGCAATCCGTAAAAAACAGAATCTCATATTTTTAGTGATAAGTAACTGTTCAAAATTAAACTTCAATTTGGATTTCGAGACTTCGGGATTTCGTGGCTGCGAGGCTTCGGGATGCCTCGTAGTCTCGTATTCCCGCGATCTCGATGTCTCGTTTTTAATATGTAAACTAAATTTACTCACCTGCTTGCTTAATTGATGCAAAGATAACCGAAAAAGACGGAAATAGGTTCATTTGAGACGAAAAAATCACCGCCAGCCCAAACCGACGGTGATTTTTTTGCTGTAGAGACGTTGCGCAACGTCTCCTGATGTTTTTTACAATCTCACAATCTTCTGCGTCATGCAGCCCGCAGCAGTCTCGATTCTGACGAAATAAACGCCATTGCTGAGGCCGCTGATAGTGTAGCTGTCGGCATCAAGGTTAATATTCATGATGGTCTCGCCGCGCATACCGTAGACCGTCAATCTTGTCATGCCTTTGCAATTGATGTTGAAGGCATCGTCGGATGGGTTAGGGAAGATGTCAGCTTTGATCATGCTTTCTTCTACGCCGAGGTCGCCTACGGTGAACATGAGGAAGGACTCACCTTCAGGGGTCGTTGCAGGACTTGATTCGCAACCATCGGCATAAACAGCAGTCACCTGATAATAATAGTCGTGATATTCGGCAACGTTTTCGGTGTATTGGAGTTCGGCGACGTTGGCAATCATTTCATAGTTGCTGCCTGTTTCGCTACGATATACGTTGTAACTTACTGCGCCATCGGCGGCATCCCAGCTGAGTGAAATGCTTGACTGGGTTTCAACTAATTCGCCAGTGAAGTTGGTAGGAGCTTCGCAAGGCAACTCAATGTCGACGCAAGCAGGTGCGGAAGCTGGTGAAGATCCTTCGATACATTCGCTCACCACGGTGTAGCAATGATGGCCGTTTTCAACGTTTTCATCAATGTAATTGGTGGCGGTGAGGTTTTCGGCAATCATCGTGTTGTCTCTGTAAAGGGTGTATGACAGTGCCGAACTGACGCTGTTCCAAGTGATGATGACATTGGCTCCGTTGACGATGGCCTGCACGTTGGTAGGAGCGGTGCAAGGGTCAGCGGTGGTGGCGCAGGCCTGGTTCGATGGGTCGGAAATGTTGCCGTTGTCGCAGTTGGTTTTCACCGTGTAGCAGTATTGGGTGCTGTAATCCAGGTTCCTGTCGGTATAAGTCGTGCCTGAAAGATTGTTGGCAATCATGGTCTCGCCTCTGAACACGCGGTAGGTTCCTGCTGATGGTGATGGAGTCCACGACAGGTTGATGGTGTTGGCTGAAGCGGTTGCCGTGAGGTTGGTAGGAGCTTCGCAGCTGCCGCCGGCTTGCGAGGTGAGGGAGACATCGTCAAGGTCGATGAGGTAAATGTTTGAGCAGTAGAAGTGGCGGATGGCGATGTAGACGTTCTGTCCGGCATATTGGCTGAGGTCGATGTTGTGTTCGTGCCACTGACCTTGGTCGCCGTCGCGTGTGCCTTTGTCGTTGAGGTCCCATTCGGCGATGGTGGTGAAATCATCGGGATTGGTGTTGCTTGCAGTTGAAATGGCTACGCCGTAATGTTCGCCAGGGTAGACGTACCAGTCTAAGCAGACATAGAAAGTGAACACGGATGTCTCGTCGATGGCAACCAATGGTGATACGAGGAAGTTGTCAGGATAGATTCCCCAGCGGTTCGTTTTTAATGCCGAAACCCAGCTTTCGGAATAGGCATAACGGGCGCTGCCGTTATGGCCGTCGCCTTGCACTTGAAG
>JAGHSL010000063.1 GCA_018065885.1 Candidatus Limimorpha equi | reverse complement strand
GGTTCGTTGAAAATGTACGCAATGCGAAGCGTAAGCACGTTGTTGTGCTGCAAACTGATGTGATGTGGATTTATTTCAGGGAACTCATCGTAATGTATTCTTGTCCGGATGGATTTCAATGAATATTGGTATCGCAATTCGGCATGAAATCCTTTCCAAAAACGGAATCTCATACATGCACAGACGCATAAGTCGCTGGGAGTGTATGAATTAGAGTTGCTGACATATTGTGAAATAGGAATGGAGTCAGGGATGCCTTGCTGGTGGTAAACAACTTCTCCCAACTGTTCAAGGTTCTTAATGTTTCCTAAATCAGGGCCATTATAGCCTTCTTTCCAACGAAGATGACCGTCGCCAATGCCGATGTCGGTTGAATGATGGTCGATTTTTTCTGAAATACCAACAATACGTCCGTAAGAAAGACCAAGTCCGATGGAATATTTATTTTTGTCGGTAAAATAAACCATGACGGGAATTTCAGCGTAATTCAATCTCAAATCGTAGGAATGAGTGAAAGAGCTGCCGTATTGAATACTATCTCGTTTGAATGCTCCTTTCTGATTGAAAAGCACTTCCAATCCGACATCCATAAAACTTGTGACAGGAACCAAAGCTCCCGCTCCAGCATGGAGTCCGAATCGTTTGTAGCCGTAGCATTCGTCGCCGTCGACCTGACATGCATTGCCGCCAAGGAAGACTTCACCTTTGATGATTTGTGCCTTCAGCGAACTTAACGGCATGATAATCAATAATGCAAGTACAATTATTACGAGTTTGCGTGTTTTCATATCGTGATGATTATTATTCTAAACGGCAAAGATAGAAGTTTATTTTAATTCTGCGATGCAATATTTCTCATTGTCAGGCTGATTCTGTTTCTGCTGACATCGATATCGCTGACCATGACCCTCACTTTTTGGTTCAGATGGACGACTTCATTTGGGTCTTTGATGTATCTGTCGCACATTTGGCTGATGTGAACCAGTCCGTCCTGATGCACGCCTATGTCGACGAAAGCGCCGAAAGCGGTAATGTTGGTGACGATGCCATTTAGCACCATGCCGATGCGTAAATCGTTGATTGTACGAATGTTCTTGTCAAACTCAAAGGCTTCGAAAGTCTTTCTTGGGTCGCGGCCTGGCTTCTCCAATTCGCTTAAAATATCATTGACCGTTTCAATGCCGAAATCGTTTTCCACAAAGTCTTTCGCATTGATTTGTGCAATCAGTTCCTTGTTCCCAATGAGGTCTTTCACATTGACATTCAGTTTCTTGGCCATCTTTTCCACGATGTGGTAACTTTCGGGATGAACGGCACTTTGGTCAAGCGGATTTTCGCCATTGTGGATGCGTAGGAAACCGGCGCATTGTTCGTAGGCCTTGTTGCCCAGACGCGGCACGTTGAGCAACTGTTTGCGGTTGGTGAATCCGCCCGTTTCTTCGCGGTAGGCGATGATGTTGTAGGCTAATTGCGGCCCGACGCCACTGACATACGAAAGTAATTGCTGACTGGCTGTGTTCAGTTCCACGCCAACGGCATTCACGCAACTTTCAACCACTTGGTCGAGGCTTTCGCCCAAAAGTTTTTGATTGACATCATGCTGATACTGACCGACTCCGATAGATTTCGGGTCGATTTTCACTAACTCGGCCAACGGATCCATCAGGCGGCGGCCAATGCTGACCGCACCACGCACGGTGATGTCGTAATCGGGAAATTCGTCGCGGGCGATTTTTGAGGCCGAATAGACCGAAGCCCCGCTTTCGCTGACCATCACGGCCATGATGTCGCGGTCGAATTTAATGGATTTGATGAAATCTTCAGTCTCGCGTCCAGCCGTTCCGTTGCCGATGGCGATGACCTTGATGCGGTAGGCATCCACCAGACTCTTGATTTTGCGCATAGCGCCGACAGTGTCGGATTTTGGCGGGTGAGGGTAGATGGTCTCGTTATGAAGCAAAGCGCCTGTCTCACTGAGTACCACCACTTTGCAGCCTGTGCGGAAACCCGGGTCGATGGCAAGAACGCGTTTTTGACCCATAGGCGAAGCCAGAAGCAGCTGCTTGAGGTTTTCGGCAAAGACCTTGATGGCGGTTTCGTCGGCCTTTTCCTTATAATAAGAGCGGATTTCGGTTTCTATCGATGGTTCAAGCAGGCGTTTCCATGAATCGCTGATGGCATCTTGCACGATTTCAGAGGCTTCGTTATCGTTTTTCAGGAAAATGCTGTCCAACGAATTGAGCACGAAATCATCATCAACATCGATTTTCACTTTCAACATGCCTTCCTCTTCGGCGCGGAACAAGGCCAAAATGCGGTGTGATGGCGCTTCGTAAATCGGTTCGCTGAAGTCGAAATACTGCTGGTAGGTCTTGCCGTCTTCTTCTTTGCCTTTCACCACTTTTGAGGTGATGGCGCCTTGCATGTGGTATATTTTGCGGATGCGGTTGCGCCCGGCAATGTTTTCCGAAATCCATTCCGCCATAATGTCTTTGGCACCTTCAATGGCTTCATCGACATCGTTCACACCTTTGTTTGCGTCAACATAGCGACGTGCGATTTTGTCGACGAAATCGACGTTTTGTGCCATGATTTGTGCAGCCAATGGCTCGAGGCCTTTTTCGCGTGCGATGGCAGCGCGGGTGCGACGTTTCGGCTTGTATGGTAAATAAAGGTCTTCGACTT
Organism: Candidatus Limimorpha equi; assembly: GCA_018065885.1. Lineage (GTDB taxonomy): Bacteria > Bacteroidota > Bacteroidia > Bacteroidales > F082 > Limimorpha > Limimorpha equi. The sequence goes on along the minus strand of JAGHSL010000063.1, from coordinate 1,216 downwards.
CTTGTAAAGTCGTGGCGTTCAGTATTTTCTGTTCCAACTCATCGGTTAATTTGCCTTGCTCACGGATGGAACTGATGACGCTTTCCTTGCGTTTCTGCAATTCGTTGAGCTGTTCCAGACGTTTTTGAATGGCGGCAATCACTTCTTCGTTCATCGAATCGGTCATTTCCTTGCGGTAACGGGCGATGAAAGGAATGGTTGCGCCGTCGTCGAAAAGGCAGATGACATTGGCGACGTGAAAACCTGAAAGATTCAGTTCTTGCGCTATCTGTGTGCTAAAATCCATAGTTTCAATTGTTTATTCGTTCCAGATTTCCCACGATTTCTTGGCTTGTTCTTCCAGCATCTGCATACCGTTGTAAACTTTTGCGCCCCAAGTCTTGCCCAATTCCATGAAAGCGGTCTGTTTCGGATTGTAGATTAAATCGATGAGAATGTGTTTTTTGCCTAATGCCTGATAATTGATTTCGGGGAAATCCTCAATTTTCGGAGCCATGCCCAAAGGCGTTGCGTTGATGATGAGCAGACTTTTTTGGAGCATTTCATCGCTCAGCGTATCGTAGGTGAAATCGCCTTTTTCGATGGAACGGCTGACGATGGAGTAGGGTATCTGCCTCTGTTTCAGTATGTATTGCACTGCTTTTGAAGCACCGCCCGTGCCAAGGACCAGCGCATTTTCAATCGGTTGACCTTTCAAGGCTCTTTCCAACAGAATGTTGAAGCCATAGGCATCGGTGTTGTAGCCTTTCAGCTTTCCGTCCTTGATTTTCACCACGTTCACGGCGCCGATTTCCTTGGCAGTCCCGTCGATTTCATCCAAATAGGGAAGAATGGCTTCCTTGTAGGGGATGGTCACGTTGAGGCCGCAAAGTTCAGGATACTTATTAATAATAGGTGTAATTTCGTCGATGGATTTCATGTCGAAATTCTGATAACGGCAGTCTAAGCCTTCGTATTGGAATTTCTCGTTGAAGAAATCCTTTGAAAATGAGTGCTTGAGCGGATGCCCGATAAGTCCGAAAAGTCGCATTGGCTTGAAAATTTTGGCAAAGATAGTCAAATTATGAATGCAAAGGGTTTGCCGCTCAGTCAGGGCAAACGCATCAAAAATCAGAAAAATTAGCAGGTTATGAACAGTTTTTGAAAAGTTATCAACACAACTTGTTTTGTGTCAATATATTGCGTTATTTTCCGTACATTTGCCAAAAATACGGAA
>JAGHSL010000431.1 GCA_018065885.1 Candidatus Limimorpha equi | reverse complement strand
CAGTGATAGGTGTTCCTGTGAAGAACATTTCTCGCGCCTTGTTGATTCCCAATTGATTGATAAAGTGCATGATGCCGGAAGCATTGTATGGGATACCGATTTTTGCCGGCGTGATGGCGAAAGTGGCCGTGTCGGTCGCCACAATCATGTCGCAGCTGATGCAAAGGTCGCAGGCACCGCCCCAAACGGTTCCATCGACGTAGGCAATGACAGGAATCGGTACATCCTGAACGTTGCGGAGCAATTTCTCCATCGGGACGTTGAATGCTAGCGGGTCGTGGCCGTCCTGGGGCAATTCGCGTATGTCGTGGCCGGCACTCCAAACGCCTCTTTTGCTGCATTGCGCCTTAATGACGATGCCGACACATTCGTTTTCGTAAGCCTGATGCAAAGCATCAATCATGTTCAGGCAAAGCTCTTCACTAAGGCAATTCAAATGTTCAGGGTTCTGCATTTCTATGAAGCAAATGCGGTCGATAATAGTTGTTCCAATCATGTCTTTTTTTTATGTTACTGTTTTATATTATGTTACAATATTTTGCTGGTTATCAGTTTTCAGTAAAGATTGTTCAAAATTGTTCATAAAGCAAAAGGTGCCGCTCGCAAGCTCGCTTTGCCCTTTGCTAGACTGCCCTTTCAGGGCGTATTTGCTACTCCATTTTACGCGAAGGGTGCCGCTCGCTGGCTCGCTTGCCCTTCGCTATGTTAGATTGCCCTTTCAGGGCGTAGGCGTTCACCCATCACCAACCACCCATCATCTAACAACCCATAACATTTATCACCCATCACCTAACAACCTTTCACCTAACATCACCATCAACCCATCACCATAACAAGCCGCTACTTTTTGTGCCAAAATCCTTTCGCTTCGCAATAAATCAGGAAAACGGCTGGTTTTTTGTTGAGGTCGCCTTTGAATTTCTTCCATTCCGCAATGTCCTGGCTGATAATCTGTTCGTCTTCGCAAGTGATGTTGGAGGCGATGCAAAGGCGTGTCGAAGGGTGACAGTTTTTGCAGAGGTCTTCCAACATGGCGTTGTTGCGGAAAGGTGTTTCGATGAAAAGTTCCGTCTCGTTGTTGGCGGCTGAACGTCTTTCTAGTTCGCGGATGGCGTTTTGCCTTTCAGGGTTCTTGATGGGCAGATAACCGTGAAAAGCGAAAGCCTGTCCGTTGAATCCCGAAGCCATCAAGGCCAAAATCATGGCGTTTGGTCCAGTAAGCGGAACGACCTGAATGCCAGCGGAATGTGCCAAATCGACGACCAAAGCGCCCGGGTCGGCGACACAAGGTGTGCCTGCTTCCGACATCAGTCCCATATCTTCACCGTTGAGGCAGGGACCGAGGTGTTCCATGAGGTCTAAATTGCGGGCGTTGTGTTTGTCCAATTCAATGAATTCGATTTCGTCGATGGGAGTATCCATGCCGAAACGGCTGAGATTGCGGCGCGTGGTGCGCGTGTTTTCAACGACGAAATGCTTCAGTTTCCTGACAATTTCCAAGGTCCCTGCGGGCAAAACCTGTTCAGGCTTGGTGGCGCCAAGGAAGGTTGGAACTAAGTAAAGTTTTCCGAAATTTCCAGTAATCATTATGGAATGGATTATGATAAAATCTTCTTTTCGATGTCGGCAAGCTTTGCCTTGAATTGTTTGTCGGTCTCCAACCGGTCGGCGATGGCTTTGCAGGCGTGAGAAACGGTGGCGTGGTCTTTCTTGCCACATTGCATTCCGATGGAGGTAAGGCTGGAGCTTGAATATTTTTTCGAGAGGAACATGGCCACTTGGCGAGCCTGGACGACTTGCTGTTTCCTCGTGCCCGATGCCAGCTGGTCAATCGGAATGCCAAAATATTCGCACACCACGTTGACGATGTATTCCACCGAAACCTCCTTGACGGAATTGCGGATGAATCGGTCGATGATTTGCTTGGTCAAATCGAGGGTGATGGTTTTCTTGTTGAGCGACGATTGCGCAACCAATGAAATCAGGATACCTTCCAGTTCGCGCACGTTGGTTCTCACGTTGGAGGCGAGATAATCGACAACTTCATCGGAAAGGACAATGCCGTTTGTGTAGAGCTTGTTTTGCAGAATGGCCAGACGTGTCGGAATGTCAGGCATTTGCAGTTCGGCGGTCAAGCCCCATTTGAAACGCGAAAGCAACCTTGCTTCCATGTCCTGTAAATCGGCGGGCAGCTTGTCGCTCGTGATGACTAATTGCTTGTTGTTTTGGTGCAAGTAATTGAAAATATGGAAGAAAGTTTCCTGCGTCATCGATTTTTTGGCCAAAAACTGAATGTCGTCGATAATCAGTACATCAATCATTTGGTAGAAATGGACGAAATCGTTCAGGTTTTTATTCCTCGATGCTGTAATATATTGGTTGGTGAATTGCTCGGCTTGCACATACAGAACCGTGGCTTCCGGATGCAAACGTTTGGTTTCCAATCCGATGGCATGGCACAAATGGGTTTTCCCCAAACCTGTGTTGCTATAAATGAGCAAGGGATTGTAAGCCGTCTTGCCTGGATTTCTGGCAATGGCCAAACCACCTTGACGCGCCACGCGGTTACATTCGCCTTCAATGTAATTATCGAAGGTGTAGTTTTCGTTTAGCTGTGGGTCAATGACGAGTTTCTTCAGTCCCGGAATAATGAAAGGATTCATCGGAACCTCCGAAAGTTTTTCGGGAGCGGGACGGCCCAGTTGGTTTTTCGGGTCGGTACGGTTCGAACTTGGCAGCTTCATGGTGCTGGTGTTGTCGCCACTGTCCATGATGATGTTGTAAACAAGCTGGCCGTCGGGACCTATCACACGTTTGATGGTCTTTTTCAGCAGTTCGATGTAATGGCTCTCCAGCCACTCGTAGAAAAACTGGCTCGGCACCTGAATGGTGAGCGTGTTGTCGACAAGCGCAATGGGCACAATAGGCTCAAACCACGTGATGTAGCTCTGTGCCTCGGTGTTGTCTTTTATCACCGATAAACATTTATTCCATATTTCAATATGGTTGCCTGTCATTATAAATTGCTCTTAAACCGTAGTATTGCTTGATATTTTAGGTGCATAAAAAAGGCTGAAAAAGCACTTCCTTTTGCACTCTATCAAGGCTGCAAATATCAGAAAAAAAAGTTGATAAAAAAGTTTTTTTTCTATTGTTTGGAAACTTTTTTCTTTGTAAAATACGAGGAAAAAAAATCACAAAATAAAACCACGATGTAATGAGCTGATTTACATAGTATTTATGTGTATTGTTTTTACGCCATACATGTTGCGGAATTTGTCGGCGATTCTTTCAGCCTCATTTTTCCTTGTTGAAAACTCAAGGTAACAGTCCATCTCGAAACGCGGATTCAGCTGCTCCAGATTCTCTTCTTTCATCACGCGCATCACTTCATTCATCAAGGGGTAGCCGAACTCGAGGCTGTAAATTTCATTTATGGTTTTCTGAACCACTTGGGCGTTGTCCAAGGCATCGCGGGCTGCGGTTTTGTATGCGTTGATGAGTCCGCTGGTGCCTAATTTGATGCCGCCGAAATAACGCGTCACGACTACGCAAACGTTGGTCACGTCTTTCGATAGGATTTGGTTGAGAATGGGTTTCCCGGCCGTGCCCGATGGCTCGCCATCGTCGCTCGAACGGAAGTTTTTCTTGTCGGGGCCAATCATGTAGGCGAAACAATGGTGGCGGGCGTCGTAATACTGTTTCTTGATTTCGGCAATGGCTTTCTTGGCTTCGTCTTCGCTGAAAACGGTGAAGGCCGAGGCGATGAACTTGCTGCCTTTTTCCTTGTAAAGGCCTTCGCCCGGCACGGAAAGCATGTTGTAGGTGTCGTCGTTCGTCATGGTTTCAAAGTGATTAGGATGACGGCAATGATGGCTAAAGCCAAGCCGATATAGTTTTTCCACGTCAGCTTTTCCTTGAAGAGCAACCAACCCGTGAGGGCGGTGACGCTGACCACGCCAATGTTGTAAATAGGGAATAGGAATGAATTGTCGAACATGCTCATTCCCTGATACATGCAATAACTGGAGAAGAAATTCACCAAGCCAAGTCCAAGACCGCCGAGGGCACTCTTCCACTGCCATTTCGACTTGCCTTTGACGAGGTCGAACACCACGATGCCGATGCCGAAAAGCATGGCAATGAAATAGATGAAAGCGATCATGAAGGTCATGTCGTCGTTCTGGTTGAGGCGTTCGGTGAATTTCATCAGCATGTCGCCGATGCCCGTGCCGAAGAAGATGACGAGAGGCAGAAGCCAGCTTTTACGTTGCGTCGTTTCGCTTTTACCTTTACTGACGACCAAGCAAAGCGCCACAATGGAAAGTATGATGCCGCAGGTGGCGATGAAGTTGAGTTTTTCGTGAAAAAGCACTACGCCCAATGTGGTCGGGATAACGACTGAAAGTTTACTGGAAAGCGAGGTGATGGTGACGCCTGAGCGTTGGCTCGAAGTGGTCATCAGCAGGTAGGTGAAGATGAACCAGAAACCCGTAAGCAGCGAAAGCCCAAACCACGGCTCGCCCGCGAGTTGTGGCAACGTATCCACTTGCCGGCTCATCAGAAAGCCAGTTCCGGCAGCCACGGCGTAGTTCCACGCCAAGGCTTGGTGGTTGTCGAGGCGAAAGCGCTCGAACAACCGCATGGCCACAAAGACGCAGGTCGAAAACACTATGGCGAGAATCAGGTATTGCATAACGCGGCAAAGATACGGAACTGTTTTTGATTTCTTGCAAAAAGATTTGAATGAAAAGTTTGATGTAGAGACGCCGATTTATCGCGTCTCATGGATTAGTGCGGTAATGTCGGTTCATCGCGCCTTCATCATATTGACAACAAGTGACCAAGGCCACACTTTCTTCGGGGTTTCCGCACACTTTGTTCGGGGTTTCTTCGGTCATTTACCGAAGAAGCACCGAAGAAACCCCGAAGAAACAGCGAAGAAACTCACTACTTGGCACGGCGGAAGGAGCGGCTTGTCTGGGTTTTCTTCCCCGCTTCAGCCGCTTGTTTTTCGGACTTCATTCCTTCGTGATGCCTTCGTGATCCGTTCGTGATGCCATGCCTTCAAATCACACGGCAAAAGTAGCGCTGCCCGACATGGGCTTCTGTGCGATTTGATACGTTTCGTGCGATTTGAGGACGTTTTGTTGAGAAAAGTTGAATGTTGATGTTTTTAGTCAAGGCAAAAGCCCGCCTGCTTTTTGAAAAAGGCGGCGGCCTTTCTGGTAAAAGCAGGCGACCTTATAATGCTCCCTGAAATTTAGACCAAAGGTTAAAGTGGTTATCTTTGCAGAAACGAAAGGGAAAAAAGATGACCAACACGAAGACAAGGAGCCGCCGGAAGTTCACGGCGGAGTTCAAGGCGAAAGTCGCCATGGAAGCATTACAAAAAAAGCTGTCGCCATGAGCAAGGAAGAACGCAAGTCGATGGTTTCCAAGGAGGGACTATGTGGAGCTGTTGAAAGACAACGGCATTGCCATCAGCATGGACAGCCGTGGCCGTGCCTTGGACGACATCTTCATCGAGCGGCTGTGGCGTAGCGTGAAGCAGGAGTACGTGTACCTGAACCCTTGCGAAACGGGAGACGAACTGTGGCGAGGCCTGGACAGATACTTCCGCTTCTACAACAACGAGAGGCTTCACCAGAGCCTTGGATACAAGACACCGGCAAGCTGCTATCTCCATCAAAAAGAGGCTGCTTGACGCAAAAAGAACAAAAACACTATCGAATGAGAAACAATTTGTATATTTGCAACGCTAACCCGCAAACGAAAACCACCTTAATCTCACCTATTAGTGGTTCAAACTTCGGGACGCATTATATCACTTTGAATTTTGGCTAACGGACTTCACGAAGTTCAGAGGAATGGCGCAAAAATGCTAAAAATAGAAGTCCCCAATAGAAAATACCCTTTATGTTTGTCGCAACAATAAGCAGAGTTTTAAACTACGTGATGGCATTGTGTGAAATATAAAGTAAATCAATATGACAGAACCAAATAATATAAATTTTGATCAATACTGGTTTATGAACATTTGTTCAGAGAGCGAGTTAGAACGGATTATGAATGTCCAGAATGCTAAAGACTATATCTTGCGTTTACGAGCGGAGACCATAGCTGACAATAGTCGGCTTTATCGTGTTTTTCTGCATGAGAGACAGAAATACGAGGCTAAAGGGTGGGATTGGGCTTTGGAAAAATATTTCACTGCGTATAATTACATTGACGTATTACACTCTTTGGACCCTGAGAAAGAGGAATTGTGCCGACAAGTAGCTTTCGGCTCAATCATCTCGAATGATCCAAATGGTCTTATTTTCGATTCTCCATTTGGTATCTGCTCAACATTTAGCATTGTGCTGAAGTATTTCTCGCAGTTCTCTTGTCTAGCATTGTTTCATCTTGATAATAAAGTGCCTATGCATGTCAGGATGCAAGCCATGAGGATCGCTGTCAGAATTATGCTGCAAAAAGAGTCATTGGATTTTGAAGTTGATCCACGAGGTATTATCCCTGAGGAAATACAAAAAGAGATAGCACCCATCTATCCACAACAAATAACATTCATAGCAGCCCATGAATTTAGCCATTATATTAATGGGGATCTTCAAAAAGGTGCAACGATGAAACAGGCGGTGCTGAAAGCTCACTTTAAAGACCAAACGGACTACAAAATGCTAAATGCATATAATGTAAGCCAACAGAAAGAGTTTAAGGCAGACATCGGAGCAATGACCTATCCAAAATACTTGAAGGATTGGTATGCAAGGATATATTTTGCAACAATGCTGTGGTTTGCATCTTTGGCCATCTATGAGGCAGCAGAGGATACAATATTCCCACCAAATGGATATCCATCGCATCCTGGGGCAAAGGCTAGATATAACAATCTATTGGAGAATGCCCCTCGTCCAAATAACTTTGACAAAAAACTGTATTATGAAACGATACCTGGGTTGGTGAATTTTTGGGAGGACTTTGTGAAGCAAGATGTAACGGAGAACTTCGAGATGTATGAGATGTACGGGTCATTGTATTTGGATAAACCGAACTCGGAGTGGAGAGGGCGTGAATTGATAGATCGTGTAGACTATTAGATATGAAAAAGTCTATCCATAAATTCAAGGGAGGTGTCTGGGTTTTATTATACTACCAAATTTCAAGAATAACTCTATTTGTCAACGTAGACAATATTACAAGATGGATGTCGTTATATATTAAATAAACAACTTTCAACATGGGATTAATTATCGTATTGGCAATTGTGTTAATTGTACTAATCATTATTTTGGCAGGTGGTAGTACATCTTCAAGGCAAGCATTACTAAACACAGTAGGTCTCGATTTAAGCGAGTCTGCAAAAGAAAGTAGCATTGAACGAGATAAAATTCGAACAGCCAAACTTCATATTAATTCAGCAGAAGATTTTGTAGATTATCAATTCCCTGAAAGATCCAAAAATGGACTTGAAAAATGGAAATTAATTAAGCAAACAATTAATAATGAATTTGAAGAATTTCAAGGCACAAGCGGATTGATAGAAAAAGGATGGTCTTTTACTGGAAATAGTGAAATCCAAGAAATCTGTAATAAAATCATTGACGCTAAAATTAAAAAACTGCAAAACTCATAAGACTCTCTATTTTCTTATCAATAGTGGTTTTTCGATAAACTTCTCTGCCATTATTGACTCTTTTTCATGGTTTCTGACGGAATATGTGTATCACCTCACCTGAACACCCCAGCATCCTCGCCAAAGCAAAGACCGTCCGCGCCTTCGTATTCATAATATCCTGGTCGCCTTGCTCGTGGGCCTGAATCATGCGAAGGATGAGATCTTTCTCTTTATTCTCCCATCACAAACTGTGATAAAGCATAAAGAGGATAAACCTCCACATGCCTTACAGCACCTTCTGCTTCGGCATCGATATAGTCAAACTTTCCGAAGTTCTCTAATGAGCATCGGACGGCTTGGTCCAGTTTCTTTTCTCGCATGAAGTCCCAAAGGCTTTTCATGTCTCCTTGCACGCCAGCCTTCACTTCAAAAGGCAAAACCTGCATGTCCCGCGAAAGAAGGTAGTCAATCTCTGCGGTAGCGTTCTTGGCTTGCCTAACCCAATAATACAAATCGTGGTGCAGGTTCGGGGTGAGGTAGTGGAGCAATTCAAGTCCTGCCAACATCTCTGCCATAGGGCCTTTGTTCACCAAGTCGGCAGCCGTAGCAGTAAGGATTTGCGCAGTGATGGCACTCGTATCACCCATCGTCATGTTGAGCAGTCTCAGCATCAGCCCTGTATCGAGCAACAATATCTTAACGTGAGTTCGACATAAGCAATCAAAAGATAGTCAATTGGTTGTCGGAATAATACTCAAGAGAGATAGAAGGCTTCTTAGGGAAGAAGCAGTATGCGGCGATGGCGGCCACGGCGTTGACGATG
>JAGHSL010000147.1 GCA_018065885.1 Candidatus Limimorpha equi | reverse complement strand
TGTTTGTTATGAGTGAAATCCAAGTCCTAATTTTGCGGCAAAATCAACCAAAAGGAAAATGAAGAATATGATTTGCACATTCGGCGATTCCATTATGAAAGGTGTGGTTTCGTCTCAAAAAGATGTTTCGGGGAGACCGCTTTATCAGGTTTCCGAACAGAATTTCGTCAACCGTTGCAGACAGCGGTTTGGCATCAACATCAGGAATTATGCCTGCTATGGCAGCACTACCACTCAAGGCATGAAGTACATCAACCGCCACGAAAAAGAAGTGAAGGAAGCCGATTACATTCTGTTTGAATATGGCGGCAACGATTGCGATTACGATTGGAAATCAATTGCAGCCTCTCCGAGCGATTTGCATTTGCCCAAAAATCCGTTGGATGTTTTCGTGTGCCAATATCAGGATTTGATAAAGAAAATCAGGAACTTAAACGGAAATCCCGTCATCATGTCGCTGCCTTTGATTGACCCTGATAGGTTTTTCGACCATCTTTCGTTGGGTCTGAATCGCGACAACATTCTCAGTTGGTTGGGTGGCCGCACGATGCATCTTTACCAATGGCACGAAATGTACAACGTCGAGCTTTTCAAGATGGCACGTCGTTTGCGTGTGCCTATCATTGACGTCACTTCGCCGTTTCTTGAATTGCGCAATTACAGCGATTTCCTTTGCGACGACGGCATCCATCCGAATGAAAAAGGTCATGCCCTGATTGCCGAAACCATTGAGAATAATTTTGGCGCAATTTTTGATTAGGTTGATATTTGTATTATTTTTGCAAACACAAAATTTCAAAGAAATGAAGAAAACACTTTTCACATTCTTGGCTCTTTTTTTAGCAGCCTTTACTTTTGCCCAGACAAAGGGCGACAATGTCGTGGCTAACAGCATTTTGGGAGATTATGAATCTGTGCAGGGCAAGGATCATTTCAAGGCTCATGTCACTCAAAACAGCAACGGAACTTTCAAAGCCCAGATTTTCTGGATTGAAAACGACAAAGACGAGAACGGCAACAAACTTCTCGATGCCAACAATCCTGACAAGAGTTTGCGCAATGTTCCTGTCGACCAGATTGTTCTTTTCGACGGATTGCAGTACGATGCCGATGACAAGGAGTGGAATGGCACCAAGATTTACGATCCGCAGCGTGGCATCCGCGCCAAGCTGACCTGCCAATTTCAGCCCGATGGCAAATTGATGCTCAAAGGCTCGGTGATTGGCATCAGCGAGAAAGTCTATTGGACTAAAATCAAATGATTTCGATTTTCAAATATGACTTCCGTGTTGTCAGTTGATGGCACGGAAGTCTTTTTTCTGTTATAACGAACTTGATATAAAAATGAAAAATTACACTATCAGAAACGAGCAACCGTCAGATTATAAGGAAGTTGAATTTTTAGTTAGGGAATCTTTTTGGAATGTATATCGTCCTGGTTGTCTGGAGCATTATGTTTTGCATTGCCTCCGCAACGATGCGGCTTTCGTCCCGGAACTTGATTTCGTGATGCTCATTGATGGCAAAATCATGGGACAAATCATCTTCATGCGCACCGAAATCAAGTGCGATGATGGAAAACTGCTGCCCATTGTCACTGCCGGACCGCTTGCCATTGCGCCCGAATACAAACGCCAAGGCTATGGCAAGGCTTTTTTGGATTATGCCCTCGCAAAAGCTACCGAAATGGGTTTCGGTGCCATTTGCTTTGAAGGCAACATCGGCTTTTACAAACATTGCGGTTTCACTTATGCTTCCGATTTTGGCATCCGTTATCACGGTTTGCCTGAAGGAGAGGATGCATCGTTTTTTCTCTGCAAGGAACTGAAACAAGGCTATTTAAATGGTATTCAGGGCGAATATGCCACGCCACAAGGCTATTTCGTCGATGAAAACGAATGTAAGGAATTTGACAGGCAATTTCCACCAAAGGAAAAACTGCGTTTGCCGGGACAGATATTTTGAGATTTTTTGCCGTATTGTGACTTAAAAATGCACCTTAAAAATGTATTTTATATTTTATTTTTGCACTTCTATGGTGCAATTTTGTATTTTTGCAACTCAAATAAGCCTGCATTATGGATATAAACCTAGTGAATTACATGCAGAATCAATTGGCAAGTACGCCAGTAAATTTCAAACGGTATATGTTTGAAAACATTGATTGGGAAAGCAGAATGTTCGGCTTGGTTGGCCCGCGTGGCGTTGGAAAAACCGTTCTTTTTCTGCAATACATCAAAGAGAATTGGAGTAAAAAGAAAATGTTTTACGTTTCGGCTGACAATTCCTATTTTTCCAATCACACATTGGTTGATCTTGCTGACGAATTCAGCAAAGAGGCAGGAGAGCACCTATTCATTGATGAAGTCCATAAATATGAAAACTGGTCACGCGAACTGAAACAGATTTATGACACCCATCCTGACATGAAAATCTCTTTTACAGGTTCTTCTGTGCTTGAAATCAACAAAGGCGAGGCTGACTTGAGTAGAAGAGCACCCATTTACAAGATACAAGGATTATCTTTCCGCGAATATCTGGTCATGTTTCATGGCTTGAATGTTCCTGTTTTAGAATTGAAGGATATTATTGAAAACAAACCGTTTGCGATAGAGGGCGTAAGTCATCCCTTGCCGCTTTTCAAAGACTATTTGCAAAAAGGCTATTATCCGTTTGCATCCGACAAGCAGTTTGATGTCATCATGAACCAAACCATCAATCTGACCATGGAGGTGGATATACCGCAATATGCCAACATGAATGTGTCTACGGCGCGAAAACTCAAGAAACTATTGGGAATCATTGCCATGAGTGTACCATTCAAGCCCATTATGGATAAAATATCCAAGATGATTGGAGTAAGCCGCAACGACATCGGCGATTATTTCCTATATATGGAAAACGCAGGGATGATTTCGCAAGTCAGAAACACCACAGGCGGCATCATGGCATTAGGCAAAGTGGAAAAGGTCTATTTGGACAACACCAACATTGCTAATGTTTTAGATGAGCAGGCAACCGATATTGGTAACATCCGCGAAACGTTTTTCTTCAACCAGATGCGAGTGAAAAACAAAGTTTTTGCTTCCAAAACATCAGATTTTGAAATAGATGGCATTACCTTTGAAATCGGTGGAAAAGGGAAGGGAAAGAAACAGATTTTATCTACTCCAAATTCCTATGTGGTGAAAGATGACATTGAGTTTGGCTCAGGGGACATCATTCCTTTGTGGTTGTTTGGGCTGAATTATTAGAAATTTCGCCAAAGGAGAAACCACGTTTGCCAGGGCAGATGTTTTGAGACTTCTTGGCTCTATTTATTCAGAAACATACATAATTCTGGTGTTTTGGCTTGCTGACAATAAAAACTCCCCAGGGCAAACGCATCAAATTTGTAACAGATGCATAAGGAAGTTCCAGTCCCAAGCGGCTTTTAGCCTTTTGTTTCTGAGGCTGGCTTTGGACTTGTCCTTCTTCAGGAGGTTGAAGGCGAACTTTG
>JAGHSL010000155.1 GCA_018065885.1 Candidatus Limimorpha equi | reverse complement strand
GATGTGCTGATTGCCTTGCACGCTTGCAATACGGCCACCGATGATGCCATTGCTTCGGGCATTAAGGCGGGCGCAAAACTCATCGTGTGCGCACCATGCTGCCACAAGCAGATCCGTCAGGAAATGGAAAAGTCGGGCGTGTTGAATCCGATTACGCAATACGGCATTTTTATGGAACGTCAGGCCGTGATGATAACCGACACCATCCGTGCCTTGATTCTGGAATATTTCGGCTACAGGACGCAAGTCATGGAGTTCATCGAAATGGAGCATACGCCTAAGAATGTGCTGATTGCTGGCATCTTCAACGGCATTCCTTCAGAAGCGAAACGCGCCGCCATTGCCGCCCAAATTGCCGATTTGAAACGTCAATACGGCATCCGGGAGCATTTCTTGGAGGGACGGATGGAAATGAATTTTTGATAGGTCAGAATAATGTTCTGTAGTTTTATGGTGCTGTAATATGTTGATAATTAACGTTATATATTTGTGTAGAGCGTGATGAAGGAATGAGGGTTTATTACCTGATTTTGTCGTTTGGCTTGTCAGTCATTTTTTGAATGGTTTTGGCAAAATTGTCCCATTTGCGTAACTTTATGATAGGTTAGTGTATGAGTTTTGGCTTAAAAGCAGTCATTGATTATGATGGTAGTCTTGTTACCAGAATTTATACACCAGAAAACACCATAAAATCCTCATCGTAAAGATATCTAAGTCTTTCTAGATAATCAGGATTGAAAGTTCCGATTTGTTGGAGGGAATCAATAATTGAATTGATTTCTTGTTCGCCTTTTAAGAAAGTCAGATAGTAGAAATACTGTTTTACTGGAAAATCAATGCGACTTTTTGCTATAGAAGCAGCATCTTTTTCGCAGAGTATTGAGTCAACCGTTTGTCTATTCTCTGTAAGATAAGCGGAAATCTCGTCCATGATTAGATTGGCTCTAGTATAATAAAAGACTGAATTTGCCGTTAAAGACAGAAAAGCGAAGGAAATGAGCGACTACATTACAGCAGAAGAGATCGTGCGACAGGTTCGGATGATGCCGGTTCAGGAGCGTGCTCGGCTGAAAGACATCCTGTATTCGGACAACGAGGACAGGTCAAGCCTCAAGGAGCGTCTTACGGAGCAGCGGTTTGCGGAAGGCCGGGTGTGCCCCCATTGCGGCGGCCACCATGTCAGGAAAAACGGACACAGGGAGGACGGCACCCAGAAGTACGTCTGTGTCGATTGCGGGAAGTCCTTTACGATCACGACGAACTCGATATTCTCAGGCACCCGCAAGGGCATCGGCGAATGGCAGGGGTTCATGGGATGCATGGCGGACGGCAAGTCGCTGGACGCCAGCGCCATCGAATGCGGGCTGACGCACGCCACCGCGTTTGCGTGGCGGCACAAGATACTGGATGCGCTTGCGGAAGCGGGAGACGACACCATGCTGAGCGGCGTCGTTGAGGCCGACGAGGCGTTCTTCCCGACATCCTACAAGGGGAACACCAAGCATTTTGACGGCGACGCCGAAAGGGAGCCGCACAGACGAGGCGGCGAGGTCCACACCAGAGGCCTGTCGGACGAGCTGGTCTGCGTGCCGTGCGCCGTGGACGGCAACGGGAACTCGGCCTCGCTTGTGGCGAAACTCGGCAAGTGCTCCACAAAGGCTCTGGACAGGGTGCTCGGGGGAAGGATTGCGCCTGAGTCGACGCTGTGCAGCGACGGCGACGCATCCTATGACGGATTCGCCAAGTCAAACGGCCTCAGCCTTGTCAGGATCAAGGGAGGGAAGAAGTCCGTCGGCATTTTCAACATACAGAGAATCAACAGCTACCATTCACAGCTGAGGCTGTTCATAGGCAGGTTCAAGGGTGTGTCGACGAAATACCTGAACAACTACCTGATCTGGAACAATGCCGTCAGATACTGCAAGGTGTATGTCGCAAACAAGCTCTCGCTGATGTTCGAGGCGGCTGCATCCGCTATGGTTTCCATAAGGTCGCTAGACCTCGGCAAACGTCCCTCTCTTCCTTTATTGGTATAAATTCAGTCAACAATTATACTTGAGCCATTAGATTTATGCAGCTGTCTCGTGAAACCACATCGCCATTTTTATAATACTTCATCGCAAGCAATCTGTTGTGGTAAACATTTTGAAGATAAGGAAATGTGATGAATTCTTTTAGGTCAATGGAATCCAAATATAAAATTGCTTTGTCGAATTCGCATTTTTGGGTGAGAATGCTCAGTTTGCGAAAATATAAAATCAAATAAAGTTCGGGCTTTTGACATTCATGCAAAGCTTTGTCAATTACAATTAATGACGAATCCAAGTATGCGGAATCATTTGAATAATAAAACTGCTCATAAAGCATGGCAGAAACTTCATTACACGAATCACAATAAATATCGGTGACGGCTAAGTCTTTTGGTGAGTTTGTGTGATTGCATGATGTTAATGCTATAACAAAGCACATAATCAGTAAATATGTTCTGCTTTTCATGGTTTAAATTGTGCTTGGAATTAGATTATTTGTCATTTGTCAGAGTTTTCAGGAGTTCCAGTGTTGCTGGCGCGATTGTTTCCTTGTGTAACATCTCAGTTCCTTTTTTTTGCAGGTGAAATTTCAAACAGATGTAGTTGATGTCGCGATAGTTCAAATAGGGGATTCCCTTGATGGCGGCTACAAAACCATCCAAGCCGTATAGATTGATGGCGGCAAAGAAATCTTCAGGCCAACCTCTTTCCACAACCCTTTGGGCAACCATGACAGCCATCTTTTGCCAATCGAAATGCTCCATATCATATTCCCAAAACAGATTTGGCGAAAATTTGGCGTCGGGATGCTTCTTGTAGTCTTCGATTTCCATTTGTTTCTACCTTTTAATATGCAAAGATAAGCATTTTTTTCAAAAAAGTTAGAAAAAACGCTTGTGTGTAATGAAAAAGTTGTACTTTTGCACCCGCATTCAGAAATGAATACTGTCGAGTGGTGTAATGGCAGCACTGCAGATTTTGGTTCTGCCTGTCAAGGTTCGAATCCTTGCTCGACAACTTGAAGTGGAAGAAAACCTGCTACTGAGAGTAACAGGTTTTTTTGTTGTATGTTTTGATTTTCCTGCAAGTCAGGCCCAAGCTTTGAATCGTAAATCTTGAATTTTTAAATCTTTAAATCATTAAATCTTTAAATCTGAAATGATTACAAAAGAACAAATTGCC
>JAGHSL010000242.1 GCA_018065885.1 Candidatus Limimorpha equi | reverse complement strand
CTTCTTCATTGACCAAGTTAGCCACGGTCTCGTTATCGGTTGGGTTGGCGATGAGGTAGTAGTGGTCGTTGGTGTTGGTGTAGCCTGTGATGCTCTTTTGGAAGGTAGCCAAGACGGTTTCTTCACCCGTGTAGTAGAACTGTGCGCCATCGGCGAAGACGAAGTTGGCAGTGTTTTCATTTCTGAAGAGACCGCCAGCATTCATTTCCAGTCTGCCGCTGACGGTGATAGGATTGGCAACGATGATGTTCTTAAATGTAGCATTGGCAACTGTACCTCCGGTGAGGACTGAAGTCATGTAGTAGTTGGTGGTGATGACTGGGTTGTACTTCTTGAAAAGAGAAGATTTTTTATAAACAGAACTGCCATCAACATTAAAATCTCCTGATTTATAAACTATATAATTACCGCTTCCACCTTGAATATTAACAGATGAACCATTGGAAATAATAGTCCATAAATCAGAACCACCCCAACCCATACTCATAGGAACCAAGTAACCTCCAGAGTAATCTGTTAAAGTTGTTAGACCTGGATGTTGAGCATCATCAAACCAGAATTTCCAAGATCCGCTGATGCTTTCTGCTTCAAACACAACAGCATTACTTGGAATAGAACTAATCTCATTGTTGCTGATTGTAATATTGGCACTCCTGAAGCATCCGTCATATTCACCTGTTCTTTCTGCTAAAACTTTACTATTTATTTTTTCAACAAAAATCACTTGGTCGCCACTGCTCAAGTCAGTTGGGCTTGTAACCTCAACCCAAGTTTCGCCGTCCTTGCTTGTTGCAGGAACGCTTTCGCTATAGCTGAGCACGGCGTACAAATCGTAATTTTGTGTCGGGCTTTCCGCATCGCCTAAGACGGCTGGCTTTTCGGTGGTGTATGTGCCGATTTCAGCAACACCCCAGCCTTCGAATGTCGTTCCTGCAGGAACGGCAACGTTTTGCGGACCGTCGTTGTTGACGAAACGGTCTTCCTGACACTGCATGG
This sequence comes from Candidatus Limimorpha equi, assembly GCA_018065885.1. Lineage (GTDB taxonomy): Bacteria > Bacteroidota > Bacteroidia > Bacteroidales > F082 > Limimorpha > Limimorpha equi. The sequence continues at coordinate 3,049 of JAGHSL010000242.1, read as the reverse complement.
TTCTGTCGTGTTGGCCATTCACATAATAATTAATGGTGTAGGTCTGAAGCTGACGGAATGTAGCCGAAATAGTCACATTGCTTGAAGGCATTGTGAAATAATAGTAACTATATTGTTGGGTTGGTCGGAAAGATTCACCTTCTTCTGGTGTAACTGTAATGCTTTCGAGTTTGTAGCCTGTTGCAGGATTTGCATTGAGATAAACAGGTGTGCCAGCCAAAATGTTCTGGTATGATTCCTGAAGGGTGATGGTACCGTTTTGCATTGTTCCCAAGCTGACCGAATAGCGTGGGAGAGCTTTGAAGGTCACGGTAACGGTGACATCGCTATTTGGCATATTGAAAACATAATAGTCATAATACGGGGATACGGTTACGGAGGCTTGGGTATCGTTGCGGGTTACGGTTACGGAGGCAAACTGGTAGCCGTTATTTGGGGTAATGTTCGTGATGCTAACCATTGCAGTCTCTGCAACGAGTGAAGTTGGGCTGACTTGGAAAGAACCGCCAATCGCTGGGATTGTTTGGCTAGTGACATTGAATTTGTTTCTGCGGAAAGTAGCGGAAACTTGGACGTTGCCAGCCGGCATGGTGATGCGTGGCATTCCGCTGTTGTAATAGACCGTAACAGGGATGCTCCACGTTTCATTTATAGGGTCCCACTGCTTTACGACAATAGTATTATCGACAAATTCGTAACCATCTTCTGGTGAAGGGAAGAAATAGACATCTGTTCCAGCTGCGTAAGCAGTTTGGCCTGGTGTGGTACTCATGTGGGTGATGGTGCCGCCAGTGAGCGTCGGTATTTCAACCGTGTAGGCCGTGCTGAAAGTTGCTGAAACGGTGACGGCTGCACCAGGCATTTCGAAAGTGTTGTTGGTGTTGACAGTGACAGGAGTTTCGCCTGCCATGACGGTCCATCCGCCGAATGCGTAACCAGTATTTGGTTCGGCAACCAAAGTGACTACGGTTCCGGCAGGAGCCGATGTAATGGTTTCACCATTATATTCAGCGTGGATTGCACCGCCTGTAGTTTGACTGCAAGTGATGTTATATTGTGTGAGTTCGTTGAATGTAGCCGTAACGGTGACATCGCTTTCAGGCATTTCGAAAGTGTTGTTGGTGACAGTGACAGGGTCTTCACCTGCCATGACTGTCCATGTTCCGAATTCATAACCGAAAGCAGGGTTGGCTGACAGGGTGACGGTGGTGCCGGCAGCCACATCGGTCTTCGGTGTGGCATCGATGGTGCCGCCTGCTTCTGGCTGAGTGAGGTCGACGGTGTATTTCTGACTTGTTTCTCCTAAGTCAATGGTAATGTCATCAATGTAAACTCTATACTCATTATAGACTGCATAGTGCCTAAATGCTATATATACTTGTTGGCCTTGATATGCATCTAAGTCGACAGAAAATTCTTTAAAACCACTTCCATTAAAAGTGTATTCAAAAACTTTGTCGGTGAAGTCGGCGGCATTTGTTCCTCCAGTAGTGGAAATAAACACGCCAAAATGCTCTGGATATCCCCAAAACGTATCTGCCCAGAATTTTATGTTAGCACCAGAACCCAAAGTGAGTTGTGGAGAAACGAAGTAATTGTCAGGTCTAATAGCACCTCTGTAAGATTCTGACTGAAGACCATACTGTCCTTCATGTTTAGCATCAGTAGTAACACTCCAAATATAGCCATCATTATTGGCATCAATTTGTGTCCAACCGCTTGGGATTCCGCTTTCGAAATCCACTGTAATGGTTTCCTGTCCCCAGCTCTTAAAGCCGGCAAGCGCCAAGAGCGCCATGAGTAGAAATGTAAATTTCCGTGTCATTTTTTTGTTTGATTTTAATTGTTTAACTTATTGATTTATTATTGTTTAAATTCGTGTTTGCCATACAAAAACCTGTGCCGAAACGGGCATAATGCGCCCAAATCGGCATAATTAACGCGCAAAAATACAATTAATTAGGATAGGTTTGAAAAAAAAGTGAAAAAAACGCAAATTTTCGCAAATGAATCGTAAATTTAATAACCAAAACATTCAAAACGGACAAAACTTTTTGTGTGTTCCTGAATCTCGCAACCGCTCGATTCAAAAGATGAACCGGCAGATGCCGCACAAGCGGCTCCGGAAGATTCTGTCGTTCCGATTAGGAAGCGGCGGACGGTAGGAAGCAAAGATTAGTGAAAGGATTTTTGTGAGATTTGTTTCCAAAAGACAAATAATTTCTACTTTTGCATTTCAAACAGCAAAAAACAGCAACGGTTATGGGACAGAAACTGCCAATCGGGATACAGAGCTTTGAGGACTTGAGGAACAAGGGATTCAAATATGTGGACAAGACTGCCATCGTTTACAAATTGGTTACCGAAGGCAAGTATTATTTCCTGTCGCGTCCGCGAAGATTCGGCAAAAGCCTGCTGCTGAACACCTTTGAGTCGTACTTCTTAGGCAAGCGCGAGCTTTTCAACGGCCTCGCCATTGCGGAACTGGAACACGACTGGACGGAATACCCTGTGCTGCACCTGGATTTGAACACCCAGAAATATGACTCGCCGGAAGCACTCAGCACACTCCTTGATGAAGAGGTTACAAAATGGGAACGCATCTACGGCAAGGATGAATCGGAATCCGCTATAGGACGCAGATTTCAAGGCATCATCCGCCGCGCTTACGAAAAGACAGGCCGTCAGGTGGTGATACTGGTCGACGAGTACGACAAGCCTATGCTTCAGGCCATCGGCAAACCGGAACTTCAGGATGCCTACCGTGCCACACTAAAAGGGTTTTATGGCGCCCTCAAGTCGATGGACGGCTGCATACGCTTTGCTTTTCTTACAGGTGTCACCAAGTTTGGCAAGGTGAGTGTCTTCAGCGACTTGAACAATCTGCGCGACATATCCATGCTGCCGCAATATTTCGACATTTGCGGCATCACCGAAACGGAACTTCGCGCAAATTTTGAAACGGAAGTGTCGGAACTTGCCGATGCACAGAAAATGACGGCCGAGGAAACCTACGCGGCATTGCGCGAAAACTACGACGGCTATCATT
>JAGHSL010000379.1 GCA_018065885.1 Candidatus Limimorpha equi | reverse complement strand
GAATTTCTGATACGGAATCGCTGGAAAGTCTCGCCAACCTGTTCATGAGCTTGGAAATGTCAGGACAGACTTATCAGGATTATCTTGACGAAACCGAAAGAATGAAGACCATCACGAAGGATGAAGTTGTTGCAATTGCCAATAAGTATTTCGGCGACAATTACATAGCCTATCGCTCAAAGATGGGTTTCCCCGAAAAGGACAAGGTCGAAAAGCCTGATTGGAAACCGATTGAGGCCAAGAACACCAACGAGAAATCGGATTTTGCCAAGGCTATCGAAGCGCAGCAGATGCCTGAGGTCACGCCTCAAGTTATCAAATTTGGCGAGGATGTGAAAATCAGCGATGTGAACGATAATTTCAAACTCTATTCGACCATCAATACGCGCAACGATATTTTCAACATGAATATCTGTTACAATTATGGCAATCTTGCAGACCCCGATTTGGAACGCGCCATTAGTTATCTCGAAATGCAAGGTACGAAGGATAAGAGCTTTGAAGAATTCCGTCTCGAACTTCAGAAATTAGGTGCTAACATCTATTGCTATAGTTCGGATGCCAATTTCTCAGTGCAAATTGAAGGCTTCGAGAAGGATTTGAACACCATTCTCGGACTGTGCCACGAAAAGCTGTTCAATCCGTCGAATGACGAAAGCAAGAAGAAACTCTTGGTGGAAGGCGAGGCCACCAATATGACAATGTCGCGCGACGATGCCTCCACATGGGCGCGTGCCGTGCGCGAATATGCCTTGTATGGAGAAAAGTCATCTTATCTGTCAAAAATGCCTTTGAAGAAATGGAAGAAGCTTTCGGGCGAACAGCTTTTAGCCGAAGTTGCAGAGGCTTTGAAATATGATGGTCATGTTACCTACAGCGGCAACACTGACCCGAAACTTGTTGTCAACATGCTGAAAGAAAGCCATTTGCTTGATGGCACTTTGAAAGGCAAAAAGGAAATCCGCCAGCCAAAAACATACACAGAGCCGCAGGTTTTGGTGGCCAGCAGCAAGAAATTCCGCCAGAGCAACATCTATTTCAATGTGTCGGGCGAAAAGATGAATCAGAAGGACAAGGCTTTGTGCAGTGTCTTCAACAAGTATTTCGGAACGGACATGTATTCGATTGTTTTTCAGGAGATTCGTGAGTTCCGTTCATTGGGTTACACGGCTTACAGTTATTTTACTTACGACTATCTGAACCGTATTCCTGGCTCGTTGTACGGATTCTTGGGAACTCAGTCAGACAAAACCATCGACGGCATCACAGCCTTCAGGGATTTGATTGTCAATATGCCGGAGCGAGAAGAGAACTTCAAGGCATCGAAAGAGGCCCTGATTATGTCGCGTGCCAGCGATTATTATTCGTTCCGTTCAAAGCCATTCGCCGTCCAAAACTGGATTGAACAAGGTTACGACCATGATCCGCGTGCTGAAATGACGGATTTGATAAGAACTGTGGAGTACAAGGACATTTACGATTTCTACACCAGAATGATTAAAGATCGTCCTGTAGTCATCATGATGTCGGGTAACTTGAAGCAAATCAATGCAAAAGACCTGAACCAGTTCGGCAAGGTGACGCAACTGAAATATAAGGATATCATCAAGGAATGATGAAAAACTAAAAAGAGCCGCTTGCGAGCGGCTCTTTTTTAGTTGATGTTTGGATGTTGCTTCGTGTAAGTTCCATTCAGCGAGAATGAAGAGTTGCCATTGGTGATGTACAATGTGTTATTGTCTTCGGATATATTGAAGAAGTGTGTAGATTGATCAGCTTCATTATCTGCGCCGAAAGTGAAGTAATACGAGTATGATGTTACGCTTTTTTTGACGGAATAAGGCTTGCTAATGATCGTTCCATCTTCTGTTATAACATTCAAGATTGAATCGGTAAAGGTGAGGGTTGTGGTGCCCAATGAACCACCCCAAACGCTGGTTGTTTCGCCAACCCATGTCCCTACAAGATTTGGCAATTTTTCATCTTCAACTTTTTCCTTGTTGCAGGAAACGAAAGCAGTCATGATAATGACGGATGCAATTAAGATTCTGAATGACTTTTTCATAGTGATTGAATTATAATGATTTGTGATAATGTGTTTTCTAAGAGTATAACTAAGAGAATTATGAAATATTATGTGTAACTGTGAAAACCATGAAATAAATAATTTACCCCAAAGAAAGTAAAAATGACGAAGGCAAAGGCGATGATGCTGAAAATGTGAAAGTTTTTGTTTCTCGAAAAGATAGGTGATTTGTTTGTGTAAATGCCGAAACCATAGACAATCAGCGTTATCAAGGCCCATGTTTCTTTTGGATCCCAACTCCAATAGGAGCCCCATGCGGTTTTTGCCCAAATGGAACCGATTAGGATGCCGATGCCAAGAAAAATGGTGCCGGGAAGGAGCAACTTGGAATTGATGTGCCGTATTTTCTGGTCGGTCTTTTCGTTTTTGGTGATCAATCCGATGATGCCGTTCAAAGCCATGATGAAGAAAATGGCGTATGAAATAATGGTGATGGCGACATGATAGCCCAGTAACGGCGAATCCAATGCGGAATCTAACGCTTTAATGGAATTGTCGCAT
>JAGHSL010000269.1 GCA_018065885.1 Candidatus Limimorpha equi | reverse complement strand
CATGCCTTGATCAACGAAATGGCGGGCGATGAAATCATGGAGGTGAACGATGTTGACCGCGATAACATTGCACGGACTGGCTATGCCTACGGTTTGGGCGACGGCAACATGATGGGCTTGAAGGAATATGAATATTGGTCGTTGGCCATGCCGATGAAACGCATCCTTGAAAACAAAATCCGTAAGGTAAACAACAGGTTTTATGGTGATTACAAAGAATTTGGACTTTTCGTGTTCACAAAGGAAGATCTTAAAAAGGAAGATATTTGCCGCGTGATGGATTTCGCCATGCAAGCCCAAGAAGGTTTGAATGTAACCTATGATAAAATGTATGTTTCTCAAATTCAGATGCTTTACGTTTGCGATTTGAATAATGATTCGTTTGAATCGTTCAAGGTCAGCAAGAAATTGAGACAATTGTTTTACGATAAGGCAATTGAATTGTAGGGACGCACCGCGTGAGTCCGTAAAAAGGGTAAAACATGTGTTTCGAAGTCTACAAGAAACACCCTTGATTATGATTTTTTAAAAAATGCAACTTAAAAGTTGCGTGATTGCAATATTATATTTAATTTTGCCCTGTAAATTTAAGTGTTATGAAATTTGTCAGAACTATATCTGGGTATAACCATTTATGGGCAGTGCGTGATGAGGCGAAAGATACGGACGAGTTGACTATGCTGTTCCGTCAATGGAGCAACGCAAATTATTTGCTTGATTTCTTCCTTGCCAACCTTGATGATTTGCAGGGATTTTTCCATGTGCAGAAAATCAGTGATGCCATTAAAGATACCATGGAAGACGCAGAAGTGTTGGAAAGATTGATTCTCGACTTTCCATATACGGAGCAACTTGACGGGTTGTTTCATCCTCTGAGCCTCGCTGATGATAGAATGCATGAATTGACTCGTGAAAAGGCACGTAATTGGAATAGGGAACGTCATCCGAGCTGGCTTCGCATTTATGCCATCCGCATTGAACCTAATGTGTATATTGTTACAGGTGGCGCCATCAAATTGACGGCTGCCATGCAGGACAGAGAACATACGCAATTGGAACTGGATAAATTGAACGCCTGTCGTAATTATCTTAAACAGAACGGAGTTTTTGACCAAGACAGTTTTATTGATTTCTTTGAGGAGGACAAATTATGAAAAAGAAAACACTGGATTTTTTGGAAGCGCACCAAAGCGATGAATCTTCAACGTTTGTGGAAGAAGCCAAATGGCGAGAGGAGAATGCTGTATGGCTTAGGTGGTCACAGAGTGTTGCAATGATTATTGTCGATTATATGCAGGAAAATGGCTTGACCCGTTCGGATATTGCCGAACGCCTTGGCTGTTCACCGCAGTATGTCAGCAGGATACTCTCAGGCAAGACCAATTTTTCGTTCAAGAGTATTGCCGATATTGAGGCACGTTTAGGCATATCTTGTTTGGAAATCATGTTGCCGTAGGGATGCACTTTTTGGATTCCAGCAAAAGTTTGCACGGAAATCAAATCAGTTCCTTAATTTCCTTATTTTTGCGCCAGCAAAGATTTCGATATGGACTGGAATTCCCTTCTCTCACTGAAGCGTTGCGCTTCGTCGCACAAAAGTCTTGATGTCCGCACCAATTTTCAGCGCGATTACGACCGCATCATTTTTTCAAGCGCTTTCCGCCGTCTGCAAAACAAGACGCAGGTCTTTCCTTTGCCAGGCAGCCAAATGGTTCATAACCGATTGACACACAGTTTGGAAGTGGCAAGTGTTGGCCGTTCCATTGCACGCATGACTTCTCAGAAACTTGTTGAGTTGCATCCCGAACTGGAAAGGGTTTTGAATGATATAGATACTGTTGTTGCAACGGCTTGTCTGGCGCACGATTTGGGCAATCCGCCTTTCGGCCATTCGGGCGAGGACGCCATCAGCAGCTTTTTCAAGGATGGAAAGGGTAGAGAACTGAAAGATAAGGTTTTGCCATCGCAATGGTCCGATCTGATTTCATTTGAAGGCAACGCCAACGCATTTCGTCTGCTGACGCATCGGTTTGCGGGGCGCCGCGCTGGCGGTTTTTCGCTGACGGCGGCAACTTTGGCCACGCTGATCAAATATCCATATCCGTCGTATGATAAAGGTAACCGAAAGAAATACAATGTCTTCTATTCAGAAATAGCGGATTTCAAACAGGTGATGGACGATTGCAACATTCCGTGCATCGACAGCGGGCATTGCGTTTATGCGCGTCATCCGCTTTCCTATATGATGGAGGCTTCCGACGACATTTGCTATCTGATTTTGGACATGGAAGATGCGCACAAGCGTGGCATTATTGCCACGGACGACATCGAAAATTGTTTTCTCTCGTTTTTCAATCCTGAAACGGAAAAGGATTTCTTTGCCTATAAAAACAATGTGTATGAGACAGTTACCGATGTGAATGAAAGGATGGCTTT
>JAGHSL010000432.1 GCA_018065885.1 Candidatus Limimorpha equi | reverse complement strand
TCCGTATCCCTCTTCATAGTGGAGGCGGATGACTTCCTTGAAGTACTTTTGCTGTTTCTCTGTGTGTAACTGATACATCCTTGACTCTTGTCTTTTTGAGTCAACCTTTTTCAGGGTAAGACACCTAACTCCTCACTCCTAATTCCTCCTCATCCTCCTAACTCCTCACTCCTAATTCCTAACTCCAGACTTGTGCGTCTTTGCAAATTTTCCTGTCGGTATTTTGATTTGATAACTATTGCCGGCGGAGATGGTTAGTGTATTTGAGCGCAGCCACGGGTTGTAATATTTCAGCATCTTGTAATTCGTTCCTTGACTTATGGCGAAATCAACGAGGTTAGGAATGCTTTCGGTTACTGTAACGGTTTTATATTCAAGTGGTTGATACCATCCGTTATCGCTGATTTGGAATCCGTATTTTTCAGGGTTCTCCGTGATGACCTTCAAGGCAAGGATACGGAATACATAGCGTTCGGTTTCCTGTGGAAGCATCATGTCGAAATATGAGTCGACTTTTTGCTCGCTTATAGTGCGTGTGATTCTGCCGTTGCCACAGTTGAATGCAGCCGCAGCTAAAATCCAACTGCCAAATTTCCGATAGGATTCTTTCAGGTATTTACAAGCGGCAACTGTTTCTTTCTCAACATTGTAGCGCATATCAACCTCTTTGTCGATTTCCAGACCATATTCTTTTCCCGTACTTTCAAGGAATTGCCAGAAACCGACGGCTTTTGATGGCGAAACTGCATTGGTGAGCGAACTTTCAATCATCGAAAGGTATTTGAAATCTTCTGGCAGACCGTATTTCTCCATCAAAGGCTCCATCACTGGAAACCAACGTGTTGTGCGCTTCAGCAAGAGCAAGGTGCTGGAGTGAAGATACGAATTGACGAGGATTTCCCTTTCCAGACTTTCTCTGACATAAAACAAATCCAAAGGCACTTCTTCGCCGCAAAATTCAAGGCTTTCAGGCAGTTCGATGTCGTGGGTCGGATGGTCGATTTTGTCGAAAGTCAGAAATTCGCGGTCTGTGCCTTCGTAGCGTTCCATCTCGTCGTCGGCATAATCTTGGGCTGTGCAATAGGTAATGGCTGCAACTCCACAGACCAGTAGAACTGCCAGACAACTTATCAGGATAATGTTTCTTTTTTTCATGTCAGAATCGCTCTTAATAATTGTTCGTCAAGCAAAGAATAACAGAAATCTTTCAAATAATTCCAAAAACACATTCAACTTCTGGACAGACAAAAGCTAACAGCTAATGGCTAAAGGCTAACAGCTTAAATCCCATCGCAAAACTCCCTAAACATCGGCGAAACTTTGTCTTTTTCCGACAGAATCGGGTTCTCAATGTTCCAGTTGATGTTCAAATCGGGGTCGTTCCAGCGAATGCTGCATTCCGAGGTCTTGTTGTAGATGTTGGTGCATTTGTAGGTGAAAACGGAATTGTCTTCCAGACACACGAAACCATGTGCAAAACCTTCAGGAATCCAATACATGAACTTGTTTTCTTCGGTCAGCACCACTGACTCCCATTGCCCGAAGGTGGGCGAGCCTTTGCGAATGTCGACGGCCACGTCCATCACGGCACCTTTCACCACGCGGACTAATTTGCCCTGTGCGTATGGCTCTTTTTGAAAGTGCAATCCGCGCAAAACACCTTTCATCGACCTTGATTCATTATCTTGCACAAATCTCATGTCTAATCC
>JAGHSL010000002.1 GCA_018065885.1 Candidatus Limimorpha equi | reverse complement strand
AGTGAGGAGTTGGGAGTGAGGAGTAAGGAGTGGTCAGTTCGTTGACGCCCTTCTTCAAGGGTGTGACGGTGTCGAAACGGCGATTCAAATGGTGATGGGTGATGGGTAACTTGCAAGATTGCAACCTTTGGCTCTAAAAGGGAAATTTCGGATATTTGCACCGTGAACCAATGAAAGTCATATAGCCATGAAAGAAGACAGAATGCATAGACGGACAGAGCGCAGACGTAGAAAAAGACTGAGAGAGCTTTGGAAAGACCAGTATCAGGTGCAGGACCAGAAAACTGCCTCAAACGACATTTTGGACGACATCCTTCCCGAAAGCCTCAAGCCTTACAAGTTTTTTATATGGATGCATTTCTTGGATCATCTTTGAGCACGCTCCTCTTTCCCATCCTCTTTCTCTGGCAGCTGCCACAGAACCTTGTCGCCCTGGGCATACTGCTGTTTTCGAAGAAGGTAAGGATCATCGACTACCGACATTATTGCCTTGTGCTGGAGGCGCGGCTGCCGAAAGGCGCCGGCGGCATCTCGCTCGGCAACTTCGCCATCGTGTGCCCCGAATGTGCCCATGATGAGTGTACCATCCGCCACGAAGCCGACGGCCACACCGTCGACTCCAAGATCTTCGGTCCGCTCTACCTGCTCGTCATCGGGCTGCCTTCGGCCTTGCACCTCGTGTGGTACAACCGCCATGGCAAGGGCAAGGACTACCACGACTTCTACACCGAACGCTGGGCCGACCGCCATGCAGGGCTGCGGTAAGGCAATTAAAGTGGCATCTATATACTTTTAGATTCAAACAAATGCCTGCCGGACGTGGAGAAAGAACCGCGAATTGCGCGAATCAAGCGAATAGGCCTTGCTGACGCATCTCCTGTTTTTCGCAGCAAAGATAGGGGAAAAGCAAATTCGTATTATCTCACCACTATTTTCTGGGTTCTGTTACCCATTCGCACCACATACACGCCCGTATTCAAGTTCAAAGCCTCATTGAAACTGCCATTCACCGATTGGCTGCTAATGATGCGGCCTGTCATATCAATGATTTGCAGGGTGGTTTCGCCATCGATGAAAGGAACAACCAGACGTCCATCGGCGAAATAGCAGAAATCGTCAGATTGATTTTCAACATTCCGGTGCATCTGATACACCAATTTGAAACGCGCAACGTAATCGCTGATTTTGGCAGAAAATGTGTACGGCACAGCGGTGTCCAGCAAATCCACATCTTCACCTGTCAGATTATCCACCAAATGCAGGTAATCGAAACCTAAGCCATCGTTGGCAACGGAGATGACATATTTTCCGTTTTCCGAAGCCTCGAAAAACACGGGGATTTCGCCAACGGTTGCATTGGCATCGTAATGCGCTATGGCATAATCCTTTGAATTTTGGCGCAGATAAAGCATCGGAGCATCGATGAAATGCGCCATTTTATTCAAGCCTACGCCTTCGCCGAAATAGACAAACGATTTATCGCGGCCTTTCTCCCCTTCAACCTCAATGGCAAGGTGACCTTCGGAATTTGCTCCACGCGATTGTGAAGCGACAACATTATTGATATTCAAATCGCCAGCCTCGGAGGTCTGAATGAGAATGCCTTGGCAAGGGGCAATCATTTCGTTGTCGGTATGAGGTTCCCAGACGCCGCTGTGGG
>JAGHSL010000131.1 GCA_018065885.1 Candidatus Limimorpha equi | reverse complement strand
TCCTTTTCAAATCTCTTTTCCCTTAAATACGATTTCAAAACCTCAGCAATCGACTGACTTTCAGTAAACATTGCTTTTTTGTCCTCCTGTTGTTTCAGCCAATCCAAAAGATTTTGCAATTCAGCATTTTTCCGATTTATCATTTCTTCGCGGAAATGCTCGCCGGAAACCAATTCAGCAAAACGCAACGACAATTCCGATTCATTGCGTTGATTTTCATCTATTTGTTTCGCAATTTCGCCTAAATTCAGCAAAGCTACACGCGCATCAGCTGCATTTCGCCAACGCGCAATCAAAGCCTTTGCCTCGGCATCAGCATCGGCCAAAGCCTGTGCTTTTTCAACATTTTCCTTAGTCGATGCAACAGCTTTTTCCAAATCCTGCTTTCTGTCCATCCATTCCTTTTTCGACTTGGCAATTTTCAATTCACTGTCTTTCAAATCCTTCTGTTTTGTCAAATCGAGCAAATTTTCGTTGCAAGCCGCAATTTCTTCATCAGAAAGCAAGGAAACGCCCTCCATTTTGGCTTTTTCAAACTTATAAGCGTCATCCTTTTCCTTATAAACAGCATAAATCTGCCTGCCAATTTCGGAGTAAATCCCAGTACCCGTGAGTTTTTCCAAAATGCCCGTTTTTTCGGCATCCGAACTCTTCAGAAATTTTGTAAATTCACCTTGAGCCAACATGGTCGTCCGGCAGAACTGGTCGAAATCCAATCCTGTAACTTTCAACACTATAGCATCGATTTCCTCTTTTTTAACAAAGATTTTACCATCAGTTTCAAGCGACCAATTGACAGGCTTTAGATTGTTGGTCCGCGTATAGCCAAACGACAAGCAAGCCTTATATTCCTTGGTATCATTACCCTCGAAAGTCAGAAAGACAGAACCTTCAGAAGCGCCTCGACGCAGATACTGACGCGGGTCATCCACCTTAATGACCTGCTTTTCGTCATTCTTAATAATAGTCAGTGAATCATCAATATACGCTTCACTTTTAGACTGTTCCATGCGAGGCGTTTTCTTGTATAAAGCCAAACAAATGGCATCCAAAATGGTGGATTTCCCTGCTCCCGTTTCGCCACAAATCAGGAAAAGCGGCTCGTTGGCCAATGTCGGATTTTCAAAATCGATGGTGGCATCAGCAATAGATGCGATGTTATGGATTACTAAAGTCTTGAATTTCATAATTTTATTGTTTTATTATTGTCTTTTCATTTCATTCAAACTCTCGATGGCTTCTGCCAACATTTTTTCTTTTTCCTGATCCATTTCGGTGCCAAACCGACTCTTGAAATAGATTTTGGCTAATTCCAACGGATTGATTTCCTTCATTTTATCGACATCAATTCTTCTTCTCTCGCCTTGCGCAAAAGAATGTTCACGTTCCAACTTGACATAACAGAACTTCAAATGCGGGAATCCGCTCATCACAGACTGAATCTGAACCAAGTTGTTGCCAGGCATTTCGCCTTTGACCATAAGACGCACATAACCAAGCTCTTTCGGAGCATTATCTTTCAAATATCGAATCACTTCATCGAAAGGTTTAGACTCGGAAGGAATACTATACAAGTGCATTTTCTGGTTGATACGGCACTCATTTACAACAGGTTTTGCGCCGTGGAAAGCTATCTCAACAAGCGAAACCGTATGCGGGAAAGCCTCATCGAAACTGACATGAATTGCGCTCCCGCTGTAACGTGCCTTTGCGTTTGCAAGCGTTTGCGGACGGTGAATGTGACCCAAGGCCAAATAATCATAACCATCGCCAAGATTTTTCAAATCTACCGACTCGAATCCGCCAACCAAGCGCGACACATCATGCCCCTGAAAATCACAACCGCTGACCGCCATGTGAGCCATCATTACGACAGGAAGATTATTCACATTACGTTCATTTACAACATCTTGAAGTTTAATAAAAACATCATTGAATTTGCTGTTGACAAAAGGAACGGCTATAATGAAGCCTTTGCCCTTAATTTCGATAATGTGACGTTCCAGATTAAAATCATCGTCAATTCGCCCAACACCACCGATGACGGTCACATTTGCCAAACGCCAGACTTCATCAGTAGATTCAAGCCGCGAACAGCTATCGTGGTTTCCCGCCGTGACAATAATTGCCATCGATGGGCAACATTCGTGAATCCTGACCATATTGCGCGTGTAGAGTTTCATGCTCGCGTTGGAAGGCGTGGCCGTGTGATAGATGTCGCCACTCACAAGCAAAGCGTCAGGTTGCTCCTTTTCAACGAGTTCGCAAAGTTGGTCAAAGAAAAATTCGTGTTCTTCGGCACGGTCGTAATGATAGAAATCCTGTCCGAGATGCCAATCAGATGTGTGGATGATTCTCATATTTTTTTATTTAGGTTTTGCAAAAATAGCGATTTATTCAGATTATACCGCCTGATTGTTGGAATTGCAAGGGCAAACGGTCAAATTCCATAAAAGCGGAAATCCGCCATGGAAATAGAGTTGACCGGCACAGTTCAATTCACAACAAAAACGTGGCATCCGAAAAATGCCACGAAATCAAAATAACAAAACACGATTTTTACGGACAGCGCAAAAAAGCGCAAGACAATGATTTACATCAATTTATTAAATAATTCCTGAATAACTGGATCTGACGACCATTTAAGATACTTCACATAGAACTCAGCTCCAGAGATGATGTGATTTGTGAAATGAAGCTCGTAATAAACAGTGTTGGACCACACTTCCTTCGCTTCCATTGTGCATTCCGACGGAACGGTATTGTCGGTTGGACAATGGAAAAGCTTGATTTCGGTTTGTGGCTTGGCACCCAAGACTAACGAATGCTTTTCCAAAGACTTGTAAAAAGCCTGGATGTCGGCATTCCCATTGAAATCAGGTTCGCCTTCATAAAAGTCAGGATGAAGAATGTCGCTGACTTTCGTGCCGAGAATTTCATGTAAATCAGAGATTTGAGTATTGTCAAAAAGCTTGTCTATCCCTTTTTCAAAAATCACAGGCGCATAAATATTATGGAAATCAAGATTCAGATGATCGCCATAGGCAAGTCCTCTGACGACAAAAGGCAAATAACCTGTACTGCCAAATTCGTAATCAGGGTCGGAAACGAAATTATTGAAAAACACCCTGAGGTCGTGAGGACCAGCGCCAGCCCAGACATCAGCAATTCTTTGTTTCATGCCGCGTGCTTCAAGTTCGAGCAAAGTCGAAACGGTAGCTGCACCGCCTTGTGAATAACCAATCAGCTTAATCTTATCACCGTATTTTCTCAATTCGGTCTTCTCTTCCAGATATTGCTCTGCGGCAGAAATCATGTCGGCGCAAGTGGTGCCGGTAATCGTTGAATGCATATACGGATGCAACAAATCCGGTCTTTCGGTGCTGCCATATCCGAGATAATCGGCCATGACAACGACTTCTTCATTAAACGCTGGCGCTGCTTCGGCAGGGAATCCAACCTTGGAAGGAGCTGACGCAATATCGCAAGTGCCGTGCTGGACACTGACAATATGGTCGTATTCGCTGACATCTGTCCGATAAGCAATCACACCAGAAGCATCGACAATGTCGCCTTCAACTCCAGTAGTGGAATAGGTTATGACAGCGACCTTCATCTCATGAGCCAAAGGCAGCAAATCAATGTCAAAGCCAGTCAGCGCCAACACTTGAGCTGAAAGCGAATTGGCCACATCTTGACTCGACATAATAGTCTCGCTCAACACACCAGTCAATTGACCTGTCCGAGAATCGTTTTCCTGATCATTTGACTTCTTACATGCTGAAAATGAGAATAATAAAACTGAAACCAGCAACAAGATTTTTGTTTTCATAGCAATAAAAATGAACTTCTGTTTTACAAATCAATTCTTGAAAGTCTCCAATTCGTGCGAAGTCCCATAAACAACGATTGGAGATTTCGGATGCAAACATACTCATTTTTCAAATAGTTCGCGACCAAAAATCGTGTTTTTCGCAATCCAAAAGAGAAACCGTTTCGACTTAGTGATAAGTAGGTGATCAAAATTAGTTTACATATTGAAAACGAGGCATCGAGGTCGCGGGAATGCGAGATTACGAGGCATTCCGGCATCCCGAAGCCTCGCAGTCTCGAAATCCCGTGTCCTTTATAATGTAGTTTAATTTTGAATAG
>JAGHSL010000014.1 GCA_018065885.1 Candidatus Limimorpha equi | reverse complement strand
TTGTTCTATTTCTGCCTTTTGGCCATGGTGATTGGCGTTCAGATGTTCTCCACAGGTTTTCTGGCAGAAATGATCACCTCGACGCAACGCGACAAACGGGTGTATTCCATTTCGGAACGTATCAATGAATAAAATGTAAAGATGCGATTTTGAGTTGGGTTAATGGTGACGGGTGAAAACTGATAACTGAAAATTAAGAATGAATCAACACCAATACGAATAGCAAGTTATAAGGTTGGAATCTAATAATTTACACTATGAAAAGAGGTTTTGGAAGTGACAACCATTCAGGCATTTGCCCAGAGGTCTTGGAAGCCATCGCCCGCGTCAACCAGGAACATGCCTTGGCTTACGGTGATGACGAATATTGCGCTGCTACCGAGAAGCGTTTCAAACAATATTTCGGCGAACAGGCCAATGTCTATTTCGCATTTAACGGGACTGGGTGCAACACGCTTTGCATCGATGCAATGACGCGCTCGCACCATGCCGTGGTGTGCGCCGAGACTGCCCATATCAATGTGGACGAATGTGGTGCGCCTTCGCGAATCGTTGGCTGCCGTCTGCTGACGGTACCAACTCCCGACGGAAAACTAACGCCTGAATTGGTGAAAACGCAATTGCACGGCTTTGGCTTTGAGCATCATAGTCAACCGAAAGTGATTTCCATCACGCAACCTACCGAATTGGGCACGCTTTACACGATAGATGAAATCAAGGTCTTGGTCGCTTTGGCGCACGAATACGGCATGTATGTCCATGTTGACGGAGCCCGTTTAGGCAATGCTGCCGTTGCCTTAAATTGTACTTTCCGTGAAATGACGACCGACCTTGGCGTTGATGCCGTTTCGTTTGGCGGCACCAAAAACGGCCTGATGATGGGTGAGGCTGTCGTGCTGCTGAATCATGAACTTGCCGATGGTTTCAAATACCGCCGCAAGCAAGCCATGCAGCTGTGCTCGAAAATGCGTTTCATCGCTGCGCAATTCGATGCGTATTTTGAAAATGACTTGTGGCGCCGCAATGCCGAACATTCCAACCGGATGGCGCAACTTTTATATAATAAGGTGAAAGACATCCAGGGTGTCAAGGTGATGTATCCCGTTCAGGCCAATGGCGTGTTTGCACAATTGCCGCGCAAGGTCTGGAAGGAACTGCAAAACCATTATTTCTTCTACGACTGGGACGAAGATGCCGATGTGGTGCGCTGGATGTGTGCTTTCGACACGACCGAACAGGACATTTTGGATTTCGTTACAGTGCTCAAACAACTGATGGCGGAGAACTAAAGCAAACCAGTCATGTAGACGGGCACCATCAAGGTGCTGTCGTCTTGGCGGAAGTCTTTCGTATAAATGAGGTAGCGTGTCGAAATGTGTTTTGAAAATCGCTCGCAGAACTTGTCTAAAGACTTGTGCGTGTTGTAACCTGCTGATTTCACTTCAATTGGACAAATCTTGTTGGAACGCGACAGGATGAAATCGACCTCATAGCGATGGTTCTGTTCATCGCAGAAAGTGTGATAGCAGAGCCGATTGCCAGCAGCAACCAGCATTTGGGCAACTACGTTTTCGTAAACATAACCTAAATTTGCATCGAGTTTGTCGCTGATTAGCTTCTGGTAAATGACGTTATCAGTAAATTGCTTGTCCCAAAATGCCAAGGTGACAAACAGGCCGGTGTCGCACAAATAAAGTTTGTAAGTGCTTCTGTCATACGACAATTCAAATCCAACTTGCGGGTCATCAAGGTGATAGGCAGGGTTGACCGTCATGCTGTCTTGCATGATGTACACCAAATCCAAGGCTTTCGTTTGTTTCACGTTCTCAATCACCGTGCTCATCTGAAAACGTGATGCGTTTTTGTGCAGTTCGGAAGGAATGGAAAGGAAGACTGATTTTGCCTTATCAGTCTTGTCAATTTTATGGAAATCGTTGGCATACAGACGGATAATTCCTCTTTTCACTTTGTCCACTCTGCCTAAATCATGCGTTTCAAGATATTCGTTTACGGCTTGTGGCATTCCGCCAATGAGCATGTAAAGGCGGAAATCGAACATGAGTTTTCGGTTGATGCCATCGGTCAACGATATTCTTTTGCTGAAGGTCTCTCTCAGTATGTCAAGTGTTTCATGGTCGCCTAAGGCCCAACGAAATTCTTCATAATCAAGCGGATAAAGACTAATCGCTTCTTCCTCGCTGGGTATGATGATGTTTTCGACGTTTTGCTGGATACTAATCAAGGAGCCTGTTTCGATATAGTCATAGCGTCCATCGGCGACAAGATGCTTGATGGCTTCCCTTGCTTTCGGCACTTTTTGGACTTCGTCGAAAACGATGACTGATTCACGCTCGTATAACGTCACTTGGCATGCCAGTTTCAGTTTCATAAAGAACATGTCCATATTCGAGTAATCATCGAACAGTCTGACGACTTCCGGGTTCGGATTCGAAAAGTCGATGACAAGATGCGACTTGTATTCGTTTTGGGCGAATTGCCGTGCCAATGTTGACTTGCCGACGCGCCTTGCGCCTTCAATCAGTAAGGCGGTCTTTCCTTGCTCTTCCTTCTTCCATTGAAGCATTCTGTCGTACAGTTTGCGCTTGAAAATATGTTCTGACATGGCTTGATTTTTTATAACGATGCAAATATAGATAAAAATTATTGATTGACAATGTTTTTTGAAAAAAAATGCCGCTGATAGCAAATTTCAAATTGCCAAAAATGCTGCTGAGAGCAAATTTCAAATTGCCAAAAATGCCGCTGATAGCAAATTTCAAATTACCAAAAATACCGCTGAGAGCAAATTTCAGTTGAGGGAAAAATTGCCTTGATATTTTATTGATACGTGTTTTTTCCCTAAGTTTGCAGTGCCATTTTTAAGCAAACAAATTCTATAACATAAACCTAATCAAATGAAAAAGCTAATGATTTGTATCGGATTGGCTGGGACGCTTGCCGCTTGCGCGCCTCAGCAGCCTGCCGACGAAGCTCAGGTTCAGCCGCAGGAACAAGAATTCAAGTTCCTCGTCGATGAGTTCGCCGACTTGAAAGTCATGCGTTATCAGATTCCTGAATGGGATCAGCTGACGCTGCAACAGAAGGCTTACGTCTATTATTTGGGCGAAGCCGCCAAATGTGGCCGCGACATCCTCGCCGACCAGAACTTCAAGTACAACCTGACGGTGCGCAAGACCATCGAGGCTGTCATCGAATCCTATCAAGGCGACCGTGAATGTGCTGATTTCCAGAATTTCATGGTCTATGCAAAGCGCGTTTTCTTCAGCAACGGCATCCATCACCATTATGCTGAAGACAAGTTCTTCCCAGAAGTTTCCGAGGCTTATTTCGCTGACTTGGTGAGAGGTTGCGATGCTACCTTGCTGCCTTTGAACGAAGGTGAAAGCATTGATGATTTCATCGCTTTCCTGACCCCTGTCGTCTTCGACCGCGAACTTTACAAGATTCGCCGCAGCAGCGAAGAAGACATCATCGCCAATTCGGCTGTCAACTTCTACGATGGCGACATCACCAAGGCCGAAGTGGAAGATTTCTACGGCAAGATGCGCAAGCCTAACGATGAAACGCCGATTTCCTACGGCTTGAATTCCAAACTAGTCAAGAAAGACGGTCAAATCTATGAAGATGTCTACAAGGCCGACGGTCTTTATGGCGATGCCATCAATGCCATCATTGGCTGGCTGCAAAAGGCTAACGAAGTCGCCGAAAACGACATTCAGCGCGATTACACGCAGAAACTGATTGACTATTACACGACTGGCGACCTGAAGACTTGGGACGAATACAACATCGCTTGGGTCCAAGATTCACTTTCGACCATCGATTTTGTCAACGGTTTCATCGAAGACTACGGCGACCCGATGGGCATGAAAGCCACATGGGAAGCCATTGTCGATTACAAGGATGTTGAAGCTACGGCCATCTCCAACATTATCAGCGAAAATGCACAGTGGTTCGAAGACAATTCGCCTGTCGATGAACGCTTTAAGAAGAAGGAATGTAAGGGTGTTTCGGCAAAAAGCATCATCGTCACCACATTGGCTGGCGATTGCTTCCCTGCACCTCCGATTGGCATCAACCTGCCTAATGCCGACTGGATCCGCAAGGATTACGGTTCAAAGTCGGTGACGATTTCCAACCTGATGGTGGCTTATGACAAGGCTGCTGACGAAAGTCCACGCAGCGCCTTGGCTGAGTTTGCTTATTCGCAGGACGAAATCGACCTCTGCAAGAAATTCGGTTCGGAATCTGATGTGATTCACACCAACCTCCACGAATGCCTCGGTCACGGTTCAGGTCAGCTGCTGCCTGGCGTTCAGCCTGGTGCCTTGAAGGAATTCAGTTCCACTTTGGAAGAAGCCCGCGCCGACTTGTTTGGCCTTTATTATTGCGCTGATCCTAAGATGGTTGAATTGGGCATTTTGTCGGATCCGGAAGCCTACAAAGCTGAATTTGCCGGTTACATCCGCAATGGCTTGATGACACAGTTGGCCCGCGTTGAATTGGGCAAGGATGTCACCGAATCGCACATGCAGAACCGCAAGCTCATTTCCGAATGGTGCTACGAACACGGCATGGAAGCCAAAGTGATTGAAAAGATAGTCGAAAACGGCAAGACCTATTTCGTCATCAACGATTATGAGGCTTTGCGCAATCTGTTTGGCGAATTGCTCGCCGAAGTGCAGCGCATCAAGAGCGAAGGCGACTACGAAGCAGGCAAGGCTTTGGTCGAAAAATATGCCGTCAAGGTTGACCCTGTGCTTCATAAGGAAGTGAAGGAGCGCTACGATGCCCTCGGACTGAGACCTTACGGCGGTTTCATCAATCCTGAAATCGTTCCTGTGGTTGAAAACGGCGAAACCGTTGACTACAAGATTGAATATCCTGACGATTTCGTTGGTCAGCACATGAATTACGGGAAGAACTACAGCTTCCTGAAGGCAAGACATTGATCGCTTGCATTTTAGAAAAATCGGCTGTGCGGGTTATCTGTGCAGCCGATTTTTATTTCCCCATCAGTTTCCTCATTTCATCCTTTGCCCAATTCCAATCTTCCTTGTTGGGAATCAAATCGACGAGGTGGGCCGAACTTTGCCTACGGAAAATGAGCCAATGGTAGGTGAAAGTCGCGGCAAATGTAATGGAAAAGGCAATTGCCGCACCATTGATGCCAAGTGGTTTTACCAAAAGCAAAGTGCTTGGAATGGTGAAGCAAAGTCCTGTGATTGAAGCATATAAATTATATTTCGGTTGTCCTGTTCCTGAAAAATAATGCGTCAGGATGGTATGGGCAGCCAAAAAGATGATGCCAGGTGACAGACAAAGCATAACTTGCTTTATTTCAGCAAATTCACTCGACAAAATCCATTCGTAAAATGTGGTTGGCAACAAGAGAATGATAGCCAAGGCCAAGAATGTGAACAAGACCGCAATCTTGATGAATCGTAAGGTAAGTTGAATGGCTTCTCTGCGCTCTGTCATATTGCTCAAAGCTGAAAACTGCACCATGGCGAGACTGTTTCCGATAATCTTCACACCTTCAGCGATTTGCGTTCCAGATGAAAACACACCTACTTTGTCGTCGCCTTGATGTTGCTTGAGCATCGACATACTCAACCTTTTGTTTAATATTGTGACCAAAGCTGAAAGCTGAATGACGACACCATAGTTAAACATCTCTTTTACAGTGCTTTTGACGGAGTCGAGACCTTCATTTTTCACCATGGGAAGCATGAAGCAGAACCCGACGAAGGCGGCGACAGAATAACCGCATAGCAAGGAATAGATAAATGCGTGAGCATCAGTAAGATGAAAAACAAAAAGCAACAGACACATCACGAAGATTTGAGTCAGGATTTGGATAGAAAACACCCAATTATACAGATTGACTTTTTCTTTGCCCAAAAAGATGTTGAGATTGAAACCGTGAAAACTGTAAACCAAGACCATCAGCAAAACAATCTTGGCGTAGCCATCTGGCACCATAGTACAGAAAGTTTTTGGGAAAAAGGAAAGAAGCCAAAACGTGATGGCATAGAACAAAACCATGATGATAATCCATGAATAGGAAACCAACATCAATGTGGTAAGTTTTTTCCGTGGTGTGAAATAGACCAGACCGCTGCCTGCAATTAGTTCAATGCCAATGAGGAGGAAGGAAACATCGAGGACAACCATATAACCAATGCCCCACTCGGCGGCACCTAAAATCTTGGCACCAAGCATCATGTTGGCCAAGCCAATCAGGAGGTTCAGTATTCGTGTTGCACCAGTCCCTAATATCTTCTTGAACATAGAAGTAGCATCCTAAATTTGTTGACAAAAATACAATTCTTTTCTTTTCCTCGCGTTATTTGAAAGTCAAAACGCTGAAAACGGAAGAATTTTGTTTGTCAATTCGGCAAAGTGTCTTATCTTTGACAGATTTTTTTGAGTATGAAGTTATCTATCGTCATCGTAAATTATAACGTAGAGTATTTTTTGGAACAATGCCTTTATTCGGTGCGTCTTGCGTTGCAAGGCATTGAAAGTGAGGTTTTTGTCGTCGACAACAATTCTGTTGACGGCTCGTTGAAGATGCTGGCGCAGAAATTTCCCGAAGTGAAGGTTATCGCCAATAAGGAAAATGTTGGTTTCAGTCGCGCTAACAATCAGGCTATCAGGATTTCGACTGGCGAATATGTGTTGCTTTTGAATCCCGATACCGTAGTCGAAGACGACACTTTCAGCAAATGCCTCGCTTTCATGGATGCACATCCCGATGCGGGCGGTTTAGGCGTGAAGATGGTGGACGGCAAGGGGCAGTTTTTGCCCGAATCGAAACGCGGCCTGCCGACTCCGATGACAGCTTTTTATAAGATGTTTGGCCTAACCAAGTTGTTTCCCCATTCCAAACGTTTTGCGCATTATTACATGGGGCATTTGTCGAATGACGAGACCAATGAGGTTGAGATACTTGCGGGTGCTTTCATGCTGATGCGGCGTGAAACTTTGGACAAGGTCGGGCTTTTGGACGAAACTTTTTTCATGTATGGCGAAGACATTGATTTGTCATATCGCATCACTTTGGGCGGTTACAAGAATTATTATTTCCCCGAAACCCGAATCATTCATTATAAAGGCGAAAGCACCAAGAAAACGAGCGTCAACTATGTCTTTGTGTTTTACAAGGCCATGGAGATTTTCGCCAAGAAACACTTTGGACAAAAGCGAGCTTCAACTTTCTCATTTTTAATCAATTTAGCCATTTATTTTAAAGCATTCCTTGCACTGGTTTCTCAATTCTTCCACAAAGCATTCATGCCGGTTATCGATACCATTCTGGGTTATGGAGGCTTGGCTGCCATCAGTTATTTTTGGGGTAGAATGACAGTGTATGGTGGTGCAGGCAATTACCCAACAGTGTTGTTTGCGGCAGTCCTGCCTGTCTACATCTTGATTTGGCTTTTATGTTCCTATTTCTGTGGCGGTTACGACAAACCCTACGGCTATGGAAAGAGTGTTTTCGGTGTCGCCATAGGCAGTGTTTTGATTTTGGTACTATACGCATTGTTGCCTGAAAGTCTGCGTTTTTCGCGTGCCTTGATATTGTTTGGCACTATTTGGCTTGCCTTGGAGATGTGCCTGACACGGTGTGTCGGTTATCTTTCTGGAAACGAAGCCTTTCAACTGAAGAAAAACCAGAAAAAACGTTTTCTGCTCATAGGTAGCGAAGCGGAAGTGCAAAGAGTTGAAAATTTGTTGGATAGCACATCTATTAAGCCTGATTTCGTTGGTCGTGTGTTTTCGGATGCCGAAAGCGATGTGCCGGAAGGTTTCATTGGGAATATAAGTCAAGTGCCAGACATCATTACGATTTACAGAATTTCGGAAGTAATTTTCTGCTCAAAAGACGTGCCGCATCAAGTCATCATCGATAAGATGGTGGAGTGGCATGCAACCAATGTGGATTATAAGATTGCACCCGAAGATAGTCTTTCAATCATCGGCAGCAACAGCATCAATACTCGCGGTGATCTTTATACCGTTGATATTAAGGCAATTGACACCAACACCAACCGACGCAACAAACGCTTGTTTGACGTGTTAGTGAGTTGTTTTAGCATTTTGTTTTGGTTGCCTTTGGCTCTGTTGGTCAAGCATCCTGTGCGTTTCCTGAAAAATGCCGTGTTGGTACTGTTTGGCCGTTGTACATGGGTCGGCTATTGCCCTATTGATGACGATGCGCTGAAACTGCCGAAAATCAGACGTGGCATTTTCAATCCAGCCTCCTATCTTGATCCTGATGTTTTAGAGGACAGTCCTTTTGTCAATCAGCTTAATCTTGTTTATGCCCGCGATTACACGGTTTGGAAGGACGCTGAAATTTTCTTCAAGTCGTTCACAGAGAGATAAGTGAGAATAAAAAAATAACCTGTAACGGAATTTGCTAACATTGAAATGTGTTACAACTTATTATTTTAGTGTCACTTACCGAATCACTTCCACCTTTCGGACTGCCCTACCCTTTTCCGCGACAACTTCTACATAATACAAGGCTGAAGGTAACATTTCTGTGTTAAGCATAAGTTTATCCGTCGACAAATCCACATGTTTTTGGCAAATCTGTCCAAACATATTGTAAACGGAAACCTGACGGATACCTTCCGCTTCAACAACAAGTTGCCCATGTGCCGGATTCGGATAAAGCCTTACAGACATTGTTCCTATTTCATCAACATCATAGAATGAACATACCAGCCAATATTTGCTTTCCACACCATCAGGAGCACATCTATTGTAGGCCTTGGCTTGCAGCCAAACAGTATCCGTTGTATAGTACTGCACAGAAACGGCACAAGATTTTCCATCGTCTGAAGGAGTCAATTTCCAACCTATTGGACTCTCAAAACTCCACACAATGCTATCGTAATCTTCATTTTCAGTGGCATTCTCAACATAATAGGTATATTCATTGACTTGAAATTCAGATGCCGGGATAACCCAATGCGTGATTCCAGCAGTTGCAGACCTGATTTCAGTCAATTCTGGCGTATATCCAAGTGACAAGTTCAAAACCAACGTACTATCGCAACCCAACACATTGTGCAGATGAACTTCGTACGTGCCGCTTTCGTAATACGTCGAATCCTGCCATTCATAAAAATCGCACTCATCATCAATATCAAAGACATTTGGCTGCGAATCGGTCCCTGCAATCAGATTCAGATTGAAGGTGACAAAACAATCGCCAACGCTAACATCTTGAGAATAAAATCCTTCTTCGTTCAAATAGCCCAAATCATAGCCATGACTTTGCCAATGATAAGGCAGTTCGCAAGTCGCGTCTTCTTCATCAAACGTTTCACTTTGCACGATGGTCAGGTTCAGCCGCACCAAGCTGTCGCAACCATGAGGGCCTACATAATAATGCGAATAAATGCCCGATTGCGTATAAACCGAGTCGCACCAAGGACTTTGTAATTCATTGCAGCCCAATGTGTCGATGGTGATTTGCGAAGCCTGATAAACCGTCAGATCAAGATAATAAATCCGGTCACATTCATCGCCCTGACCTTCAACTACCACCGTGTCTCGGCATGATTGTTCATAATGATAAATCTCACCTTCAACATCCCAATCGTATGAATAACAGACTTTTGGTGTATCAAAATGTTCCGAAGCCGAACCCATGGTAAGATGCAAAGTGACAATGCTGTCGCAACCCAACTGCGTCTGAATGGTATCGAAATAATCGCCGGAACTCTGGCATTCCATGCCGTGCCAGAAAAA
>JAGHSL010000094.1 GCA_018065885.1 Candidatus Limimorpha equi | reverse complement strand
TGTCGAATAAGCCTCCAGGACTGAAAAAGGTGATTTTTTGGTCAAAAATCTTGATTTGAACATCAACGGGACTGGTATAGTCACGATGAATCAGTGTGTTGAGGACAATTTCGCGGAGGGCAGGAAGTGGGTATTCGAAAATTTCTGTTCTTTGTGTCGTCCTTCCGGTTATTTCGTATGCGACCTTGATTTGCCCGATGAGGTATTTCATGGTTTCTTCAACGGCATCAAAGAGATTGCAATTCAACATTCTGTCGTCAATGATGAGCGATGGTGTCTTGAAACGACCTAAATGCACATTGTAGCCAATGTTTTCCTTGCCGAACAAAAGATATGCTGCATTGGTTGGTCGTCCGTCTCTCAACAAACGCAGTTTGGTGAGGTTTTCCATGCGGTCTTTTCCAATCAGACTTAAACGGCCTTTGGTATTGACACGGCTGATGAATTTGTCGATTTTTTCAATGTCTAGGTCTTCAATGGTTTGATTGTTAGCAGGAAAAGAGTCCCATGAAATTTGCAGCGACTGCAAACTCAGATTGGAAATTTCAAGTGCCGACATCAGATGATTGGAATTGCGTATCCTTTTGTAAAATCTTCCTTGGCAGGCAACGGGCTTGATGGCTTGTTCCTGTACGGAAAGTCTGACAATGGTTTTTCCGTCAATTTCATCGGATGTCACATCGACAAGTAAAGAGGGGTCGGTTTTGCTTTTGATTTCATTCACCCATTGCTGTATGCTTTCCGGTGCAAGATCAACGCCAACGATTTTCTTGTTATCGGAAATGCCGATAAAGACCGAACCGCCTTTTGTGTTGGCAAAAGCAGTCAGCGTTTCAATGGTGGCAATGTTGAAATTGGATTTGAATTCTATGGTCTCGTTTTCTTCAATAGCCTTCTCCAAGAATCCGTTTCCTTTTTTGTCCGATGTGCTTGCCATGGTGTGAAATCATTTACAGGGCAAAAATAGTTTTTTTCTGAAATTCGCGCAAATTTTCATAAAAGTGAGTCTATGTTTTCACTCTTTTTCAAACAAATCGTCCATTGTCGCCTCGCTTTGGATATTGTTCCAATAAGCGTTGTGAGCCACACCTTCTGTGGTGACAAGGGTCAGATGAAGTGCTTTTTTCGTTTTTGTGACGTGGCGGAAAGTCTCGCGCCGTTCCCTTAATTGTTTGTCGTAGTCTTTTGTGATGGAATACTCGCCATTGGCATATTTCATCTCGCAAAGGTTAATAATGCCATCTTTGCGGTCAATCAGCAGGTCGATTTGCCCGCCTTTCCATTCCGTGCCGTCGGCATCCGTGAACGGACGGCATGACCATGAACTGATTTCGGTTTCTATTCCATTGATTCCCAATTTCTTCTTGATTTGTGGTATGTGGTGAAGACAGACTTGTTCGTAAGCGTAGCCACGCCATGGCGCTGTTGTGTCAATCAAATGCTCCCAATGGTTTTTGTCACCGCCGGAATAGTCTTTTACAAAACGCAGATAAAACAGGGAATAAAGGTCGGTAAGTTGATAAAGTTTGTTGCGTTCCTTTTTGCCGAAAGCATTGTAACAGCGGATGAAATCGCATTTTTTAAGGTTTTCAAGCACTTCTGTAAGGTAGCCGTTGTCGATGATTCCTGCGCTTTCTATGATTTCCTGTTTGCTGAGACCTTTTATTTTTGTGGCTAAAGTCGTGATGACTTTTTTATAAATTTCAGAATCGTTAAAAAGGGATTTGAACAGGAAATCAAATTCGTTTCTTAATGGCGCGTTACTTTCAAAAAGCAGATTGTCAATGTTTTGAGCTACACTGAACTGTTTTTGCAGCATGTCTAAATAATAAGGTGTACCGCCTAAAATCATATAGGCTTCGATGATCAGCCTTCTTTCGATGGCGAAACCTCTTGACTTCAGGAATAATTCCGTTTCGTGCAGATTGAATGGACGCAAATGTATGGCGTGTGTTATGCGGTTGTGCAATCCGCCCTTGCTGGCAATAAGTTTGTTGGTCATCCACGATGTCGCAGAACCGCAAACCACCAGTTTCATGTTATCTTGTTTTGAAGCCCAGTTGTTCCAAAACAGTTCGAAGGCTTTCAGAAAACGTGAATAGGGCGTGTCGAACCAAGGCAGTTCGTCGATGAACACCACAATCCGTTTTTTTCTTGAAAGGGTTTGAAGATAAAGCTGCAATTGGAAAAAAGCATCCATCCAATTGGCAGGCGTAGGATAGGCTTTCCCGGTGTGAATTGACATGCGTTGGGCAAAATGGGTCAGTTGTTCCTGATTCGTGGCTTCATACATGCCAGTCATGTAGAAATCGTATTGCTGATTGAAGAACCGGTCAATCAGAAAGGTCTTTCCTACGCGGCGGCGTCCGTAAACGACAATGAATTCTGATTTCCCTGACTGACAAAACCTTTCAAATTGTTCGATTTCGCTTTCTCTTCCGATTATCTGGTTTTTCTCCATTTTTTATTGCTTGTAATTCAATATTTCGTCTGCAAAAATATTGTATTTCTTTTAATTGTGCAATAAAATTCAAAAAAATATACTGCGATAAGTGGTTTAAAATCATAGTTATCGCACTGCATGTCTTGTTTAATACACTGCGATAAGTGGTTTAAAAATCATAGTTATCGCACTGCATCTTTCATCGCCTCTTCCATGATTTGCGTGGCTTTGCCCCAGTCGTAGACGCGGTTCGTGAAGTCGAAACCGGCTTGGGCGATTTGTTTTGCCTTGCCGTTGTCGGTCAGCAGGGTAATGATGTGCTGCGCCAGTTCTTCGGCATTGCTGCCAACAAGGATTTCCTTACCGTTTTCTGCGCCTAACGAGCCGTTGGCCAAAGGCGTAGTGATGCACGGCAAACCCATCGACATGGCTTCCAAGAGCTTGTTTTGCAAGCCTGTTCCAATGCGCATCGGGGCAATGAAAATGCGGCTTTGGGCGTAGGCGTCGCGGATGTCGTCGAGCCAGCCGCTGATGATGATGTTGTTGCAAGCGGCTTTTTTCACTTTCGGGTCGGGCGTGGCACCGGCGACATACATCTTGGCATTTGGAACCTGTTTCCAGACTATCGGCAGGATTTCGTTGGCCAAATATTCGACGGCATTCACATTGGGCGCATAGCTCATGTTGCCGGTGAAGACGATGTCGTATTTCTTTTCGCGCTCTTGTGGCTTGAAATATTCGTGGTCGACACCGTTAGGAATGATGAGTATCTCGTTTTTCTTTGGATGCGGAATCAAGTCACGGTCGGGCTCGCTGATGATAGTCTTGACATCGAAATCGTCGAAAATGGCGGCTTCGTAGCGTTTCAGGCGGCGATATTCCATGCTGAAAACAGGTCGCGTAATGGGCGAGGCAATGTCGGCGCGGCGTTTCATGCCATACGAGAAAACATCTTGATAATCAATTGTTTTCGGAATGTCTTTTTTGCGGATATATTCGGCCACACGAAGCAGCTGCCCGAAAAGCATATCGGGTTTGTATTTGTCAATCAGCGCATTGATTTTCTTCGCAGCCTTGCGGTTGTAGAAATAGCCGCATTGCATGGGCAGGCCTTTGAGAAAGGCTCTTGCCAGTCCGAGGACGATTTGAGGCTTGCTGATGCTGATGAAATTGATGGAACGGCAATAGGGTTGCAAGGCCTGGAATGCCCGCTGCTCGTCGGTTTTCGGGTCATCATTGAGGGCGCAGAGCACGATTTCGTTGTGCTTGGCAAGCTGCTTTATCTGGTTGAAAGCGCGTAGCTTGTCGCCTTTTTCAAGCGGGAAGGGAATGCGTGGCAGTAATACGAAAATTTTCATTTCATCAGAAATTTGACGACAAAGGTAAGAAATTTCCGTTTTAAAAAATAGCCTGTAACAGAAATAGATGTTTTTTCGCTTCGCTAAACGCTAATTCCCATAAATGAATCATAAATTATTGAAAACTATAATTAGATTCAAAATTTACAAAATTATTTAATCTGTAGTTTGTTGAAAATCAGCGTAATCAGTGTAATTTGCGATTCTAAAAATCATGTTCCGCCAAGGCGGTAAAGAGTAAATTCGGAGTAAATTAAAAAGTAAATTTTGGAGTAAATTTCTTTTCGTGCACCAGCCAATCTGTCAATTCATGCGCTGTCCCTTGAGCTTGTCGAAGGGCGCATCCAAAAATTTATCTGTATAAATCCGTAAAATCTGTAGTATATTAAAAATCAGCGTTATCAGCGGGAGAAAAAAATCTTTAGTATATTGAAAATCAGTGTAATCAGCGAAATCTGCGGTTCTAAAAACCTCTGCGCAAATCAGCGTTATCAGCGGGAGAAAACTACATGAACGTAATCTTGCTCGAAGGCTTGATTTGTTCGTAGAAAAGCAGCAGCCTTTCAATGATTTTGCGGTTGTCGTAGGTCTCTTCCACGAGCTTTCGCGCTGCCTTGCCGATTTCCACGGCCATCTGCGGGTTCTCGTTGATGCGTCGGATGGCTTCAACCATCTTGGCCTTGTTTTCGGCAATAATGATGTTGACATCTTCATCATAAAGGATGCCTTCGGCGCCGACCAACGTGGTGATGACGGTCTTGCCCATAGCCATCGACTCGATGATTTTGATGCGTATGCCGCTGCCCGAAAGCAAAGGGACAATGGCCACATCGTGGTTGGCTACAAATTCCCTGGCACTTGGCACCTCTCCGATGACATCGACATGCTCGTTTTTCAGTGTTTTAAGCCATTCGGGCATGTTGCGTCCTGCAAGGTGATACACGAAATCGGGGACTTTTTTCAAGGTGTCAGGCAAAACATCGTTGATGAACCACCGTATGCCTTCCTCGTTGGGCATCCAGTTCATGGAACCGATATGATAGAATTGTGGCTTGTCGTCAATCTCGTAATTAGGCACATATTCCTCGGAATAAACGCCATAAGGAATGTCGATGATGGGCTTTGAGCAGTATTTTCTGAAAAAAGCTGCATCTTTGGGTGTGATGGCGGCAATGCCGTCGACGGTTTCCAAAGCATTAAGCTCATATTCGCGAAGGGTTTTGGCCAAATGATTGAAATACCAACGTTTAGGCGGGAATTTGGTTTCCTTTGCTGTGCGTTCCCAAATCTTGTGTTCCACATTGTGCGCCCGCAGAACGATTAAAGCTTTCGAATGTTTCCTTATGGTTTCTATGTAAGGTGTCATGTGAAGCATTTCGAGCTGAACGATGTCGAAATGTTCCGACTTCAGTACTTCGGTGAGGCGCTTAGTGAAATCTCTTGAGATGAAACGCTCAATGTTGTACGATTTTTTGGTGAAAAGGTTTAGGAATGCGTTCAAAGGCTTGACTCTCAAATCAACATCAATGAGTTCAATGCCAGTCTTGGCCTTGTATTCTGCCGGAATATCGGCTTCGGTCACATTGTATTTCCTGTTGTTGACGGCTAAAATCTTCACTTCATGACCCGCGTTGAGCAAACCTTGAATGATGCTGTTCATGGCCATCGGACCACCTTCCGTGGCTGGATATGGGGGCTTATTGCACAATAGTAGGATTTTCATGGCTGTTAGGATTTTGAATGAAGATGCGTCAGTTTTTTGAAAGCGTTTCTCCAGCTGTCGGCATCCAGAAGGGCCGAGTCGGATGTGGCCTTAATGGTGAGGAAAACACCCACAGGGAAAAGTATGATGGACGATAGCCACACGCCGACAAACATGTTCAGGTCGCCGGCTACGGCTACGCGCACGGCGGTCATGGATGTAACCCAGTAGACGACAAAAAACAGGACGGAGATGACGGTCGGCAAGCCCAGTCCGCCCTTTCGAATGATGGTGCCCAATGGTGCTCCGATGAAGAAGAAAATCAGGCAGGCTATGCTGAGTGTGAATTTCTTGTGCCACTGCTTGTGGTGTTTCCTGATGTTTTCGGTTTGCGACTTGAAGTCGGAATTGTTGAAGCTGACATTATCTTTGGCATTCTGTGCGTTTCCAACAGCCATGCTGACAACGTCGGCTTTTGATGCGGGATTGAGATTGTCGATGAGCGGCCATTGCAAAAGGAGAGAGCTGTCGGCTGCCACACTGTCTTGCGTGATGACAGTGGTGTCTTCAGCGCGTGAATTGTAGTTGCTCAGTCTCTTTTCGAAACTGTCGGTGAACATTTTCTGCCGCTCGTCGTATCTTGTCCGCAATGAATCCAAAGCCGTGCTGAGTTGATGAATGTTCATCATTTCATGGTGGGTCTTGTAGAGGTCTTCGCTTGTGTGATTCATGTCGAAATCGGCAAGGCTGAACTTGATTTGCTCTTCCTTGAAGGCCATGCGTTCGAAAGGTCGCCTCGTCTTGTAGTCGTTGTCAGTGGTGACATCGGTGTAGTTGTAGCCGTTGTAAAGTGTGAAAATGATGTTGCGCCTGTTGGGGCTTAGGGCCATCATGCCCGAATCGGCACTCATGATTTTCGTGTTGCCTTCGCGGTCGGTGTGGTCGTAAATCTTCACACCGTAAATGTGGCTTCCGTCGTCACCTTTTTTATTAATATAGATGACATAATCGTCGATGTCGCGGTAATAGATGCCTTCCTTGATGTCGAAAGCCAGCTTCTGCGTGCGCACGTCGACAAGTAAAATTCTGGCTTTCAGCGTGGCTACAGGAATGATGCTGTTGGAGAATATGAAAGCTATTCCGCTGAGGAAAATCGAGAAAATCATGAGCGGACGCATCACGCGCCATATCGAAATGCCCGATGCTTTCATGGCCACCAATTCATAATGTTCGCCGAAATTCCCGAAACACATTAGTGAAGCTAATAGCAAAGCCAAAGGCAAGGCCATGGGCACGAAGGTAATGCTCATGAAAAACAGCAGTTTCATGATAATGGTTGCTTCAAGGCCTTTGCCGACCATCTCGTCGATGTAAAGCCACAGAAACTGCATGAGCAGAATGAAAACCACGATGAAGAACGTGAACAGGAATGTCCCTAAAAACGACTTGATAATATAATGGTTAAGTTTCTTCAAAAGATACGGTTTTAAAAATGCAAAGGTAGGAAAATTTGTGCCATGTTGTAACTTTTCTTTCTTTTCGCCGTAATAGGAGTGTTTTTGATGGACAAAT
>JAGHSL010000311.1 GCA_018065885.1 Candidatus Limimorpha equi | reverse complement strand
AATAGAATAGAATAAAATAAAATGGATTTAGTGATGGATTTGGCCGTCATCATGATGGCGGCAGGTGTTTTCACCGTGATTTCAAAGGCATTGAAGCAGCCTTTGATTTTGGGTTACATTGTGGCTGGCTTTATCGTTGGCCCTCATTTAGGCCTTTTCCCAATTGGGATGGAAAGCGTTGAGCAATGGTCGGAAATCGGCATTATCTTTCTGCTTTTTGCCCTCGGACTTGAATTCAGTTTCAAGAAACTGATACGGGTTGGAAGCAGTGCCTTGGTTACGGCTGGTGTGAAATGTATCGGCATGTTTGCTATCGGCATTCTGCTTGGCGACATAATCGGCTGGACAACAATGGAAAGCATTTTCTTAGGCGGCCTTCTTTCGATGTCGTCGACCACAATCATCATCAAGGCTTACGATGACATGGGCTTGAAGAACCGCCCTCATTCCACCTTGCTTTTCGGCTCCTTGGTTTTCGAGGATTTGATTGCCGTGTTACTCATGGTGTTGCTTTCTACATTGGCGGTCAGCAACCGGTTCGCCGGAGGCGAAATGATGCTTGCTTTGGCAAAACTGGGATTCTTCATCGTGTTGTGGTTCTTGGTGGGTATTTACCTCATTCCGCTTCTCTTGAAATGGGCGCACCGTTTCCTGAGCGATGAAATTCTGCTCATCAGTGCCATCGGCCTTTGTTTCGTGATGGTTGTCGTCGCCGAAGGTGTCGGTTTCTCGTCGGCTTTGGGAGCTTTCGTGATGGGTTCCATTCTTGCCGAGACCATTGAAGGTGAACGCATCGAGCATCTCATTGGCGGCATCAAGGATTTGTTTGGCGCCGTGTTTTTCGTGTCGGTCGGCATGATGGTCGATCCGGCTGTCATCGGCGAATACTGGTTAGTCATCCTGGTCATTACGGTTGCCGCCATGATAGGCATTCTGTTTTTCTCGTCTTTCGGTGCTCTCTTGACGGGTCAAGGGGTGAAAAACTCATTGCATGTCGGTTTCAGCCTTGCCCAGTTGGGTGAGTTTGCTTTCATCATTGCCGGTTTGGGCTGCTCTTTGGGCGTGATGCGCGATTTCATTTATCCGGTCATCATTGCAGTTTCGGTGATTACCACATTTACCACACCTTATATGATTAAGGCCGCTGACCCTGTGAGTGACTGGGTATGTAGCAAACTGCCGAAGAAATTGATTGAGCGTCTCGAGCCATCGGCCGATGCCAATAAGAAGGATTCTGCGGCAGCCCAAAACGAATGGGAAAAGCTGTTCAAGCAGTTCTTTACTCGTCTGTTGGTGTTCGGTGTGTTGCTGGCTGGTGTGTTGCTGTTGTCGAAATATTATTTGGTTGGCTGGCTCGAAGGTGCCTTCCCGTCATGGAGCGGCACTTTGCGTGGCTGGATTGCTGCCTTAGTCACGGTGGTTGCCATGTCGCCTTTCCTGATAGCTTTGGTTACAAATGGAACGGCTGCCAACGAATCGGCGAAACGGCTGATTATGGAAAAATCCCAGAACAAGTGGGGCGTTTTGTCGTTGCAGGCTTTCCGTATCGTCGTAGCGGCTTTTGCCGGGGCAATTCCGTTTTTCATGTTCCTCAACCTGCAATATTGGGCCATTCTGTTGCTCGTTGTGTTTTCTATCGCTGTCTATTACATTGCACAACGCCGCATCGAGAAACTGTCGTTTATAGAAGATACTTTTACGGCCAACCTGAATGAAAAGGAAAAGCGTGAGCGTGCCGCCAAGCCAATCACCACATCGGTTCAGGATAAATTGGCAAGTTATGATGTCCATATCGAAAGCGTTGAGATTTCTCCTGCTTTCATGCACATTGGCAAGACCTTGCGCGAAATGCCTTTCCGCCATGTTTCCGATGTGAACATTATCGAACTTATGCGAGGCAAGCATTGTATCCGTGTGCCGCGTGGCGACGAAAGGATTTATCCGCATGATATTTTGGTTGCCGTCGGCAGCACGAAACAGATTGAGGATTTCCGCAAGATTATCAACGACAACACGAAGTCGGAAGCAGATTTTGTTCCTCAGGAATTTGTCGTGAAAGTTGTTGATTTGGACGAAAAATCGGTGCTTGTCGGCAAATCGCTGCGTGAAAACGGGATGCGTGCCGCCGGCTGCATGATAGTCAGTATCTTGCACGGCAACGAATTCGTCACGAATCCTAAACCTGACGATGTGCTCAATGTAGGCGACAGAATTTGGATTGCGGGCGAGAAACAGTCATGTGAATGGTATGCCTGAATATGCTTGCTCCCAATCCAATAGGTCTTGAAAGCGTTCCGAATGCCCGCGAATTGGGCGGCTACGTTATGCCTGACGGAGGTGTCGTCCGTCATGGAAAACTGTTGCGTGGCGGCCTTCTTTGTCAGGCGACTGAGTCTGATTTGAAGCGGCTTCGCGACGAGTTTCATGTGAGTCATGTGTTCGATTTCCGTACCGATGGCGAAGTGAAGCATACGCCAGATCCTGAAATGCCGGGTGTGAAATCAACATGGTTGCCGACCATCGACCCGCAGTTGGAGAAACTCGGCACTTCCACTTTGCCTGCCGAGGCTTACAGGAATCTGCCTGTCTATCTTGTGGCGCACGCATCATCGCCAAAAGTCCAGGATATTGCTCGTCACATCTATACGGATATGGTCATCAATGAATACACTCAGCTTCAGTATGCGGCTTTCCTTCAGTCCATTATCAATACCCCGGACGGCGCCATTTATTGGCATTGCTCCCAAGGAAAAGACCGCACGGGCTTAGGCTCTGCATTCTTGTTGGCTGCCCTTGGTGCCGACGAGGAGCTTATTCTTGATGATTTCAATATGTCGAATTGGTTTTATCAGGACGAAATAAAAGCCCTGAAAGAACGTATCCATGCTAATGGTGGCGGTGTGGAGGAGGATAAGGTCGTCCAGACCTTTATCGGTGTCAATACGGAATATTTCGTTGATGCACTTCATCTGATTGATGCCACCTACGGATCGCTTGATGATTATTTAACCCAACAGCTTTGTCTGACCGACGAGGATAGACAGGTGCTGAAAAACAGATACTTGGAATACAAATGAGTGAAAAGGAATACTACGGATTGGATATGCATGGCCAGATGATTCTGGACGAATACCGCGATGATTTGCCTGCTTTTCAGAAAATGGAAGAAGTTGTGCATGGGCAACTTGAGAAATTCATTCGCAGCAAGGGCATTTATGTGAATGCCATTGAGAGCCGCGTGAAGGCCGAAAAAAGTCTGGCGGGCAAACTCGAGTTGAAAGGCTACAAATACAATAGCCTTTCTGATTTGACCGACATTGTGGGTGCGCGTGTCATTACTTTTTACAAAGAGGAAGTCGATAAGGTTGCTGCCTTGGTCGAAAAGCTTTTTGATATCGATTGGGAATGTTCGGTTGATAAGCGAAAAAAGTTCGAATCGGATCGCTTCGGCTATATGTCATTGCATTACATCTGCCGCATCCCGCAATCCTTGTATTATGACGAGAATTGCCCTCAAATCAATGAATATCGTTTTGAGATTCAAATGCGTACGGCATTGCAGCATGTTTGGGCGACGATGGATCACGACACGGGCTACAAGTCGGGCATTGAGATTCCGAAAGAGTATTTGCGTAGTCTGAGCCGTCTGGCGGGATTGCTTGAATTGGCCGACGAACAGTTTAGTTTGCTCAGGACAAATATCACCGAATATCGTCGTAAAATGAATAGGATGGTGGCAAGCGGCAATTTCGACGAAGTTCCTCTGAATGGCGACACTTTCCGCAGCTACCTTACGCTGAATCCATTCGATAAGTTGATTAATGCCATTGCTGGTGTCAATCAGGCTGAAATTGAGCGGGACAATCTGATGCGTTTTCTCGAAGCGCTTCTTTCCTTGGACTTGAAGACTTTGGGCGATGTGGAAAGAATGAAGAAGGAATGTTTCGAGTCGGCTTACCAGTTGGCTCTTCACCAGTTTGCCGGCACAGACTTGGATATCGTGACCTTGTCGATGGCTTTGCAAAACCTTTGTGTCGTCTATATTGTGAAACAAGGTGGCGGAGAAAACGAATTGCAACGTTTCTATGAGAAAATTTATGGTCCGAACAGCTATAATGCAAGTCATGCCAAACGTACCATGGAACAGGTGCAGCGGATTAAAATAATATGAGGTGAAAGTGGAAAGTTTTAAAGTGGAAAGGTGAAAGGGGAAAGTTTTAAAGTGGAAAGGTGAAAGGGGAAAGGTGAAAGGAGAAAGTTTTAAAGTGGAAAGGTGAAAGGGGAAAGTTTTAAAGTGGAAAGGTGAAAAAGTGGATACGCGATTTATTACGTCTGTCTAAAGTAACGTTTTTGAACTTTTGAACAATTTTGAACTATTTCATAACTGATAACTGAAAACCGATAACCGATAACTGATAACTGATAACCGAAAACTTGAATAATTACTTAGAAAAAAACACATACTATCATGTCAAATAAATATCTTGATTCAAAGCTGCTTGATAAAGCGATTGAATTTGCTGTGAAGGCTCATGCCAACACCGAACGACGGGGGAAAGGCTTCCCATATATTGTTCATCCATTGGAAGTTGTAAGTGTCGTTGCTTCGATGACATCCGATCAGGAATTGCTCGCAGCGGCAGCCTTGCACGATACTGTGGAAGATACTGATGTCACCATTGAACAGATTCGTGCCGAGTTTGGCGACAGGGTGGCGGACTTGGTCTCTGACGAAAGTGAAGAACGCACACCTGGTTTGGATAAAGTCGCCTCGTGGCACAGTAGGAAAGAGGCGGCCATCAATCATCTTGCTCATGCTTCGATGGATGCAAAAATGGTTGCAATGGGCGACAAGCTCTCGAACATGAGGGCAATCTTTCAGGATTATCATGCGATAGGCGATGAGCTTTGGCAGCGTTTCCATGCTCCGAATGACCGTGCTGACCATGAATGGCATTACAGGGGTCTTGCCGATGCCTTAAAGGATTTGGCAGACACTTTCGCTTATCAGGAATTTGTATATTTGATAGATGTTGTTTTTGGAAAGCAGAAGCCTGACATCCTGAATATGGATGACTATGAGCAGAGTGGCGATGGCTTTACATCGTTGACTTACAATCATAAGGACGGCAAGTCGATGGTGAAGCTCTATTCTGATTTCATTCCGTCGAATCTTCCGGCACGCGAGTTGCAAGTTTCGGCTGCCTTGGAAGAAATGGGCTTGCGGGTGCCCAAGGCTTATCGTTTAGTGACTGATGGTGTCCGTATTGGTGTTGAATTTGAACGTATCAATCCCAAGAAATCGTTTGCACGCGCCATCTCCGTCGAACCGGAAAAGTTAGAGGAATATGCCGTCAGGTTTGCCCATTTGACGAAGAAATTGCACGAAACGCCTTGCCGCACCGATTTGTTTCCTTCGGCAAAAGATGTGTTTAGGCAATCTGTAAAGGAATCGAAGAATTATGATGATGCCCAGAAAGCCAAAATCAATGCTTTCATCGATTCCGTGCCTGATGCAACGACTTGTTTGCACGGCGATTTGCATATTGGCAACATCATCACCAATGGTATTGAAAACTACTGGATTGATTTGGCTGATTTCCACTACGGTTGTCCGCTTTTCGATTTAGGCATGGTGTATTTCACTTGCCATTGCGACGATGACGACTTGACTTTCAAACTCTATCATGTCCATAATAAGGAAATGCAGGAAGTGTGGCGCATCTTTGTCCGTGAGTATTTCGGTGCCGATACGCCTGAAGGTTTGGCCGAAATCGATGCAAAGGTTCTCCCGTATGCCTGCCTGATGATGGTTTTCTTAGGCAATAGGGGACCCATGTTTCCGTTTATGCGTAAATTGGTGGAAGACACTTTGCTAAGTTGATTTGTCGTTAGCAGAATTCTTTTCTTCAAATAATCCGCCATAACTATCGTATTGAGATAATTATGGCGGATTATTAGTTTTTTGCTCATCTAATATTGCCGTTCAGAGCTTGTCCTCTGATGTTAACACCTTATTTCTCTTTTCGCTTGTTCAGCAGATAGTAGGCTCCACCCATAGCGGCGAGCAACAACGCACCGCTGCCGATGGGAGCGTAGAAATCGGTGCCTTCGCCAAAATCTGGATTGTCGATGTTGAAATCTATTAATTCCTCTTCTTCGCGCAATTCTTCATCGTTTTCAAGTATGAACACTTGTGCCGAAGCCGAGATTGAGAGCATCAAGGCGGTTGCCATTGTCATAATTCTCTTTTTCATGTTTTGTTGGTTTTATTATGATGAAAACTTGGTTTTGATTCGTGAGAAAGATTTTGCCTCATTGGTTTTTTCTTCTTTCTTCTTGTAAGTGGTTGTGCAAAATTAGTTTACATTCTGAAGGTGATTCGGACTTTTAGACTATTTGACATTTAGACTCTTAGACATTTGGATAATTTACTGACTGATAACTGAAAACTGATAACTGATAACCGACAACTGATAACTGAAAATCGATAACCAATTCTTATTGCAGTTTAATTTTGACCACTTGCTTATCCTTTATCCTAACTTGTCATTCAATTATTATTTTCTGGATCTTCACATTGCTTTCGTCGGTGAGTTTCAGCACATACACGCCAATGGCTGCATGGGGTAGGCTTATGGTGCTATGAGCGTCGGTAAGTTTTTTGCTGGCGATGATGCGTCCGTTCAAGTCAATGACTTCGAGCATTCCCTTGCCGTTGACTGTGAGTGTGTTGTCGTGCAGGAAGGCGAACATTTCGACAGGTTCAGTGCCCGAATTTTCCTCAACACTCGTGAAGCTGAACATCAGCTTGAAGCGTGACTTGTAGTCGCTGGTGTTTGCGGTGAAAGTGTAGTGTCCGCTTGTAAGCATGTCGATGTCGGTGCCTGTCATGTTGTCGATAAGATGGAGATAATTGAATTCGGCGTTGGCGGTGCTCCAAGTCAGGGTATAGTTGCCGTCTTCAATGGCATCGAACCAGACGGGCAATTGGTCAACCGCCTCGCTGAGATAGAGCAGCGCGTAGTCGTTGTCGGCATGGCGGAAATACACTTTGCCATTGGCGCCGATGTTCTTCATTTTGGCTGCGGCTTCTGCCTGTGGTCTTCCGAATTCAACCACGGCGATGTCGCTTTCGCCGTCGGAATCTGTGGCTTTCAGGTTGATTAGCGGATAGGTTGGCTGTTCGTCGCGGAAATGTATGTTTTCGTTAGTAGCTGTGACCGTGCGCATGGCATTGGTGAAGGTGGCTGCTCCCTCGTTGGAGGCGACGATGAAAAATCCCTGGTGCATGTTGATTTCGTCTGATGCGGCCAATGAGCCTTTTGACGACTGGATGCTGGAACCAGGCACATAGCCGCCTTGGTTTACATCGTAGACAACAAAACTTGGTGTCGCGCTTCCGAATAAAATAGCGTTGCTTTGGTCGGCAGCGAATCTGGCGAAGCTCAGGTAGCTTTGGTAGGGGTTGCCAAGCAGGTTGTAGCCTTTCAGTTCTGTTCCTTCGCTGACAGGAATGCCTTGAACATTGTTTAGATAGCCGGCTTTTGCCGTGACAGGAATGCTAATGTTGCCTCTCGACAATGAGCCTTCCGACCGTAGATAGCTTGGCTTATCGATAGACACAAGATAGCCTTTGGCTGGTATCAGTATGCTGTTGTTGGTCTCAGGGCTGTTTTCATTGGGCTGATTGTCGTTTCCGATGTATTTGATTTGTATGTCTGTGGCGTTCATGTGCCAGTGGCTGTTTCTGTTACGTTTCAGGTTAATCCAATGGTATTCGGGTTCGTAGAAACAGTAAAGATCAAGTGAAGTTATAGGTGTGTCTGATGGGAAAACGCCATTATCCATCAAATTGACGTTGCATGGATTTTGCTCGTTGTTGTATGCAACTTGCTCGTCAGTGCCATAGTTGAACCCGATTTTGCCATCGGTCAAAGGTGATGCATAGAGATGCCAACTTTGGGTCGGATTCTGTATTAGACGGTTTGTGTGTGCCTTTATGTCGCCTGTGTTGATGATCGCTGCGTCTTGGTCAATAAAGAGTCCGTTGCCGCTGTAGCTTGTTGTGGAATTGGATTTTTTACCGTAAAAGAACATTGTCGTGTACTCGTTGGCATTTATCTGGCTGTCCAAATCACCGTAATAAAGATAAGGTGATGAGGCATTCTTGCTCGACATTGTGTTGAAGTCCTTGAACTTCAGTACTGGACTGTCGCCGTTGATGCCAATGGTGAGTGGCTGTGACCAAAATGCGTACTTGGTTGCACCGTTGGTGTTGACCCAATCATTCATTATATCGACCATTCTGTTGCTGCCCATCATGCAGCCTGTTTCTCCATACTGATATGGATGATGTGGAGGCATCAGAAAATCGGTTTCAGTTTCACCATTCTTATACTTATAACTTCCATCCTGCACATAGTAGCAGTTGGCAATGTCGCCGCCCGAATAGGCAAGGTCTTTTCCGTCTTCCGATCCTTTCTTAACGAATGTCGCTTTGGCGTAGCTGTTGCTCAGAGAACCATCAAGTTTGTTCACAATGCCGCCCATATCGAAACCTTTCAGCGTAGCGTATGAAATGACGGAATGGATTTCGGTGCCCGTTTCAGCGAAACCAACTACGCCTCCAATGTGCGCGTTTCCGTTTGTAGCCTCGATTGTCCCCATGACTTCGCAGCTGTGAACGGTGGCATTGCCCGTGATGGTGTCGGCTATGATGCCGTAGTAGCCTTCTTCGGCTGCCATAAATTCGCAACCTTCGACAAAGGCATCTTTGATTGTGCCGCCATCAACCTTTCCGAAAAGGCCAGGAATGCCGTAATCAGCCGTCGTGACAAGTCCCTTGATGGTGCTGCCGTTTGAGGTGAAAATGCCTTTGAACGGATTGCCACCCGAACCGATGGCTACCCAAATGTGTTCTGCCATGTCGATATTTTCAGTAAGCGTGATGGTCTTGCCGCTCATGGTGTTGGCGGTCTGTCCGTTCAGCCCGTTGACTACGGAAATGAGCCAAGCCAAGGCTTCCTTGGATTTCAAAGTGATATTGCCGTCGCCATCGGTCAAATAAGTGTTTTCAGGAACATCGGCAAACTTTGTCACATAATCCGTCCAAAGGATAGCGAACAGTTCGATGACAGGAGTGCCTGTCATGGCATCGGAGGCTGTGAATTCTGCATGAAGGACCGGCGAATTTGCATTCACCAAGCGCATGTCGATTCGGGCAAGGTCGGCTGATTCGACGGGGTGATTCGTCGAGGTGACAAGAATGTCGCGGTAAATGACTTCGTCCTGAACTGCCACGGGAACCAGCACTGTATTGGCAATGTCGCCGAACTTGGTGATGACCTTTTCGGTGCGCAGGTACACGTCATCATTTGTGCCAAAGTCAGGATTGCCGGAGAGATTCATTATGCCGTTCTGAAAAACGCACGAACCGAAATCCGCCGTGTTGTTTTCAAAGACGCCATCGGAGATTGTCAGTTTTCCGTTGTTTTTGAATACGCCGCCTTCGGCATTGTTGTTATCGCTTCCCATCGCTTTGTTGTTCAGGAAAGAGCCGCCGGTGACTGTTACCTCTCCGCCGCCGGTAATGTCGATTACGCCTCCAAAAACGGCTTCGTTTTCCTCAAACAGACCTCCTGAGATTTTCAGGTTGATGAAGCCGGGATTGCATCTCACTGTCAGGGCACCGCCGCCAATTGCCTGGTTGTTCCTGTAAGTTCCGCCTTTTATGTAACATTCATTTGCATGTCCCGAACTCCATGACTGGAATTGTATTGCAGCTCCGTAATCTGAACTGTTTCCCTCAAAAAGCGGGTTGCCCGTCAGGTCGAAAAGAGTGAAATCCTGATTCTGGATAGCTGATGAACGGTTTCCATGAAAGTGTCCACCGCTGACATTCAGGGTTTTGGAATTATAAATGCCGCCGCCCCATTGACCTATGTTTGAATTGAACTCTCCGCCAGTGATTGTCATCGCACCTTCGTTACAAATGCCGCCACCACAAGCTCCAGCAATATTTGAAAGGAAAAGCGTCTTCGCATCATCTCCGCCAACATTGCTGATGTTCAATGAAGCTCCATTGTATACAAAGATTGCCCCTCCGTGCATGGGAGTGCTGTTGTCCGTAAAAGCCGCCCCGGAAACCGTCATGTTCCCCGACTTGAGGTAGACAGCACCGCCAGAGTCCTTCGAACGGTTTCCTTTGATGGTTCCGCCGTAGACATACAGGTTTCCTTCGCAGTAAATGGCACCACCGTATTTGTCAGGTGTTTCGCCAGCATTTCCACCGGTGATAATGCCTTTCCCGAAAGGGTTTTCTGCATCCTTGCTGCTGTCTCTGATTGTCAATGTGGCGTTACTTGAGATTCGGAAAACGTTACCTTTTAGCACGGTGCTTCCGGCATCTAAATGACGGTCAATGGTGTAACCATTCAAGTCAAGGGTTACGTTTTTCCCTGATGGAACAACGATTGCGCCTTTTGTCCCTGAATAGGTGATGTTTTGGGTCAGCGTAATATTGCCGCCAATTTGAAAGGCGTTGTAAAGTTGATCCCATGTCGTGATTTGTGCCTGAAGCGCGTCAATGCCTCCAAGCCAAGCCATCGCAAGAAGGATGGCTGAAAATCTTAGATTCTTGAACATCATAATTTTGATTTAATGGTTTTTTGATTCGGTTTTCATTGCGACTGTTCACAATGTTTATATCAGTAACATTCTGGACGGAATTATGTTCAATGCAATCATGCCAATTCCGTTAGTGATGATTTGTGCCAAACAAAAAGGGAACAGCTGTAAAACTGTTCCCTTAATGTTGGTGACAATGTGAATGTTGCTTTATCTGACGATGCTCACCTGCTTTGTGCCGATGCCTTTGCTTGTGGCAATGCGAATCAGGTAAAGGCCAGAACCGAATTGCGACAAGTCAAGTTCTGTTTCGTTGCCTGCTGCATTAGAATCATATACGACTTGCCCGATGGCGTTAATTATGGCAATGTGTCTCAGATCGTTAGCCTTAACGGTGATAAATCCCGTACTTGGATTTGGATAGACTTTGGCATCAATTTCATCGTAAGTTTCCGAAATTTCGGCTATGTCTTCCAAAAATGGCAAAGTGATGAAATCAATCCAAACACAGTCTTCGCCAGACGATTGAATCATATCCTTGGCATACGACCATTTGTAAGTGTGAGTCCCGGCCGATACAGGAAAAGAGGCGCGTCGCCAGTCTTTAATGCCCGACCAAGTGCCATTTTCTTCGTCGTCAATATAAAAATGCAACTGATCGCAGTCTTCTTCGCTCGAAGTCTTGTAATAGAAAGAAATGCTGTCGTTGACAACGGCTTCGTGGTTGAGAATCAAATCGGTGTGGCGTTGTCCTGGGATGGCAGCCGATCTCATGCAGTAGTTGCCTTCGAATGGATTATCGGTGCAGATTGTCCATGGAAAAGTTGCGTCGTTGGTCCAGACTTCGCTTAAAGTGCCGCTTTCAAAATCTTCGATAATAAGGGCGATACGCAGAATGAATTCCTTTTCCGCCTGATAGCTGCCTGAGTTCACCTTGAGCGTGACGGGACACAGGAAGCAGTCGGGTGTGCTGGCACTGATGCTGATGTCGAAGACCACGGTTTCGCTTTCGTTCACGCCGACTGATTCAAAGAAGTTCGGGTTGGTGGTGACGGTGACGTGGCTGTCAGGTGAATTGAGTTCGGCGATGGTTTGTGCCGCATTGGAATGGCCTTCGTTGAGGAAGGTGAAAGTCAGTCGCGCGGTTTCGCCGGCATCCAAACGGCCATTGCCGTTGCCTTGCAGTTCGGTGATGGTCATGCCGCCGATATTGAAGATGGGGGCGTAGGCTTTTTCGTGGAACTTGGTCGTGTAGGTGTTGCTGCCGTTTGCCACGTTGATGAGGAAAGTGTTTTCCGTCTTATCGGGAACATTGTTGGCGGTTTTCACGGTGAAGGCATTGCTGACTGTCAAGGTCTGGTTGGGTGCGATGCTGCCGAATTGTGCTGTGCCGTTGGTAATATTAATAAAAGGTGAATCGCTTGTCAGGTTGGCATTGAAAGCGTTCATGGTCTCGTTGCCGATGTTTTTCAACGTGATGTCGAAAGTAGCAGTTTCATCGAAATCGAGTTGACCGTTGCCGTTGGCATCATGAAGGTTTTTTGCTTCGTAAACGATGTAAGGTCCGCCAGCCGTCACTACTTTGATAGGTTCTTCAAAACGGAGGTAATTCTGTCCGGTGCAGACCAAATGCAATTCGGTTGATACCGCTTGCGGTGCAATGTTAAGGTGCAAGGCGTTTCCATTGCTTTGCCCAACGGCGAGGATTTCCCATTCTCCATTG
The DNA here is from genome assembly GCA_018065885.1 of Candidatus Limimorpha equi. Classification (GTDB taxonomy): domain Bacteria; phylum Bacteroidota; class Bacteroidia; order Bacteroidales; family F082; genus Limimorpha; species Limimorpha equi. The sequence continues at coordinate 359 of JAGHSL010000311.1, read as the reverse complement.
GCGTTTTCCTTGGTCACGCTGACGAAACATTCGGCTGGTGCTGTGACGTCGATGCTGCTTGTGTTGTTGAAAATCACTTGCGGATAGGTGACGGCCATTTCCTGTGGCACTTCGTTGTAGAGGCGAAGGAATGCGTCGCAATGTGCGGTGAACATCTGATAGGTGATGTCTTTATAATAGGGTATGGAAGGCCAGGAACTCTGGTAGAGGAAATGTTTTCCGGCCACGTTGCCGAATGCTGGGAACCAGTTGCCGCTATAGTTGGCGTAAGGACCGTAGGTAGGCATAAAGTCAGGGTCGAAAAGGTCGAAAGCACCCCAAACGAAACAGTCGTTCACGTAGGAGTAGGACACTTGGGT
>JAGHSL010000039.1 GCA_018065885.1 Candidatus Limimorpha equi | reverse complement strand
TGAGTACATTTGCAGTCTGTTTATGATTCTGTCAGGCATTAATTTTGCCATTTATCACTTTGCCTTTACCCGCCGTTTCGACTTGGTTTTCCGAAATGAGGAATTCCGTTGCTATATCCAGATGATTCTGGTGTCTGTTGTGATTTTCTTTTGTCTGTTTCAGTTTGCTGGAAATTTCAATGCCGTCACCGAAGAACAGCTGGCTGGTATGCCGCAAAATTGGCAGGACAAATTGCGGACTTCGCTGTTTCATGTGGCGACCTTGCTTTCCAATACGGGTTATCAAGCGGAAAACTTCAATTATGACAGTTGGGGGCTTATGTTTTTGGTAATCACGTTTTTCCTGATGATTACTGGAGGTTGCGCTGGTTCTACGAGTGGCGGTATTAAAGTAATTCGAATCATTGTGTTGTACAAATACATGAAGATGGCTGTGAAAGAATGTATTCATCCGACAGGCATGTACATTTTGAAGATTTCGAAACAACCGGTCGAAACATCGTCGGTTCGTCAGGTGTGTATTTTCTTCTCTTTGTTTATCTTGGTGTTTATGGGAAATATGGTTTTGTTGTCAGCCGCAGGCCTGAGCCTGAATGATTCGATGTCGGCATTCCTGACTTGCTTCAGCAATTTTGGCCCAGGTTCAGGTTTGACAGGTCCTGACGGCACCTTTGCCGCTGTTCCCGCAGCCGCAAAATGGATTCTTTCCCTCGACATGTTGCTTGGCCGTCTCGAAATTTTTACCGTATTCATGCTTTTCACCCGTAATTTCTGGAAATCGTTGTGATTGGTAGTTACGGATTGGAAGAGAGGAAAGTATCGATTCAAAGGTTTGGGGAATTTGCATGGTGGATTGGTGAAAAAAGCTTTCTTTTAAAGTCGATTCAAAAAGCCTTTTTCCCCTGCTATTTTTATCTTGATTTTGTGTGTCTGCAATTGCTTAATAATCAATTGCTTCATAAATAAACAACAAAAAAACTCTTGGAATGGTGTAAAATTAGGCTTGCAGAATCTCTTGGAATGGTGTAATTTTGCGGGTGTATAATCTCTTGGAATGGTGTAAACATGAAAAGGAAAATGTATCAGACGCTCATGAAATGGAAGCAGGAAGAGCAAGGAAGAAAAGCCCTGATGATTGATGGCGCCCGTCGTGTCGGTAAAAGCTATATTGTGGAAGAGTTTGCCCGCAATGAGTATGAATCGTATATTCTCATCAATTTCGCACATGTCGAAAACGAGGTGCTGGGCTTTTTCGAAGATTACAAGACAGATTATGATGCGCTGTTTATGCATCTTTCGCTGTTTTATCGTGTAAAATTGCACGAACGTAACTCGCTGATTATCTTCGATGAAATTCAGTTTTATCCGCAAGCACGCGCTGCTATCAAATATCTTGTGGCCGACGGACGGTATGACTATATTGAAACGGGTTCGCTGATTAGCATTAACCAAAATGTGAAGGACATACTGCTGCCATCCGAAGAACGGCATGTGAAAATGTTCCCGATGGACTTTGAGGAATTCCTATGGGCGATGGGTGAGGATATGCTGATGCCTTACATTGAGGATTGTTTCGCCAAAATGCAACCTTTGGGTCAGGCTTTTCACCGTCGGGCAATGGATTATTTCCGTCAATATGTCATTGTGGGTGGAATGCCTCAGGCGGTTCAGGAATATGTGACTACCAAAAGTTTTGAACGTGTCGATGCCGAGAAACGCGACATCCTTCAGCTTTACCGTTCCGACATTCGGAAATATGCGACAGGCTACGAAAGTAAGGTGGCAAGGATTTTCGACACATTACCTGGACAGTTGCAGAAGCATGAGAAGAAGTTCAAATTGTCGGCATTGAAGGAACGGGCGCGGTTCCGCGAATACGAAAGCTCTTTCCTTTGGCTTGAAGATGCCATGGTGATAAATGTCTGTTACAGTGCTTCGGAGCCATCGGTCGGACTACGCCTTAAATTGGATGATTCCACCTTGAAATGCTACATGGGTGATACGGGTTTGTTGATAAGTTTGGCTTTCGATGAAAAAACGATTGAATCGGAAGAACTGTATCGGAAACTGATGCTTGACAAGTTGGAGATAAACAAAGGAATGTTGGTGGAAAACGTAGTGGCTCAGATGCTTCGTTCGTCAGGACATGAATTGTATTTCTTTTCAAACTATTCCAAAGAAAACTCCGAGGACACGATGGAAGTGGATTTTCTGGTTAGGAAAGCGACCGTTTCGAGCCGGCACAATATCATTCCGATTGAAGTGAAGTCAAGTACAAAGTACACCTTGACTTCGTTGGGGAAATTCCGAAAGAAATACGGAATGCAACTGGCCTCATCTGTTGTGCTCCATTCATCCGATGTGATGGTGAAAGACGATGTGCTTTATTTGCCTTTGTATATGGCCTGTTTGCTTTAAAGTCATTTTTCTCGTTTTTAGGGTTGCAAGGTTGCAATCTGTTTGTGGCGTTTGGGAATTGCGTAGTTTTGCAGTTAAAATAAAATGGATTGTATATGGAAGACTTACAGGCTTTTTTCGACAAGTATATGAAGGATATGCAAACTGGGTATTCTTTGCATGATGGAATTTGGATAATTCGAGATTTTCAAGAAGAAGAAAAAATTGTTAAAGAATATGAAGGGCGCGAAGTCTTTGAATTGTTGCAGAATGCGGATGATGCTGCTTTTGGTCAAATTATTGAAAGAAAGAGAGTTATCTTTGAATTTAAAGGTGATACACTGACTGTTTCGAATAACGGAGTTCCGTTTTCGAAAGATGGGTATAAGTCGATTTTGTATAGGGGATTGTGTCTTACCCTGAAAAAGGTTGACTCAAAAAGACAAGAGTCAAGGATGTATCAGTTACACACAGAGAAACAGCAAAAGTACTTCAAGGAAGTCATCCGCCTCCACTATGAAGAGGGATAC
>JAGHSL010000402.1 GCA_018065885.1 Candidatus Limimorpha equi | reverse complement strand
ATAGACGGATTCGTCCTTTTCGAGCATTTCCTCGTATTGTTTCACGACATTCTGAATCTCGTCTTCGTAATCCCTGAAATCTTCCTCGTCGAACATGATGGTTAAAATTTCTGCAAAGATACGAAATCTTTGTGGATTTCAGAAACTCTGGATTTTTGTCGTATCGCCGATTCCTCCAAAGGCTAAAACTAATCGTGGCAATTTGCGTTTCCTTTCGTCATTTCCCCGTACAGACGCATCAGTTCGGCAACGTACTCGCTTTCAGTCATCTTCGTGCTGAAACCGTAGGCGGCCATCACGGCATGGTCGTTTTCCTTATGGGCTTTGCGCAGCTCGGGTGGCATAGTTGCTTCGTCGTACAAATCGGCCAAGGAACAGTCGGGATATTTTGCGCGGACCTCCAATATGGCTTGCGCCGTGCGTTCTATTTTCTGTTCGGCAGTTGAGCCTGTCGAAACCACAGGCCACGGGAAATTGTTATAAACAATATCTTTTGAATAGCGGTAATCCGATTTTAGTCTGCCACAAACGACTCGCATCCACGCCATGTGGACAAATGAGGTCAGGATGCCGAAATGGTAAAGGGTGGCATTGGGGATGATTAGATTTGCATTTGAAGAGATGACGTCACTGTCGAAAAATCCGATAGGGACATATCTTCTTTTTTCAGATGAAGTGCTGGGTATCAGCAAATAATGACCGTTTTTCGGTTGCCTGATTTCGCCAAAAAGCGTTGGAATGTCGGCAAGTTTCCTTGTGGCTTCCCTTTTGCTTTCCAATCGCAGATTGCGGACGTTTTCGACACGTTTCAGCAAATCTGGATTTCTGCGGATTTCCGACGGAGAGGCATCGGCAAGCCACAGGCAATATCTTTCCTTTTTATTGATGAATTCGTCTGCACCTAAGAATAACCTGATGAATTTTGCAGCGTTTGGGTCTTTTCTAATCAGCTCGTCTTTTTCTTGCCGTGTCAAGATGAAATTGCCGCCATCGTTAGGCATACTGCCGAACAGCATTTCGGGGACATCGGAAACGGACTTTTTCCTGCTTTCAATCCAAACAGCTTTAGCATCAATCAGATAAGGACTTATGTTGCTGGCTTGAATAGGATTGTCAGATTCTGTGAAAATGGCTTTCGTTTTGCTTCCGCATGTTGAAAATCCAATGATTACGCAATGAACGTGGGCTTTCAATGTTGATTCGCTGTCCCAGCGGAAAGTGCGGTAGGCGAAATCTATTTGAACGCCATAATCTTCAAACAACGGTTTCCAAAGATTAGCGACTTGTTCACCTTGCGTGATGCTGTTTGTGGAAACCAAAGCCGTATGTATTTTGTTGCCACGCATGATTCTTGCCGCTTTGTAGTACCAACCTGAAACGTAATCCATGTTTCCGATGTTTTTCCACTTTTTGCCAAACACATCAATCATGTCCTGTTTCTGACTTTCTGACATCAGTCTCGCCCCCACAAACGGCGGATTGCCCATAATGTAGTCGAAATCAACGTGATAAAACTCAGGTTCCTTTCCTTTGGGATTGAGGTGGATTTCATCGGTATACAAATCAATGTTGCCGTAACGCACCACTGGCTCGCTGACAATTGATGCAGGCGATTCTTGTTTCGGATAGACGTAGGTCTGGCCGGCAATCACCACCTGATGGGGTTCATCGGCCACTTCCCATTCCGTCCACGGAACGCGCAAGGCATTGCCTTCCTTGATGTTGTGGTAGGTTTTCAGCGATAGCATATCCAAATCGAGATTCACGATTGATGAGGTTTATTTCATCATTTTGCTTTCGGCAATCCTCAAGGCCGTGGTGGCGGTTGCAACCGCAAAATCGTTGATTTCAATGCCGTAGAACTGATGGATGGAAACCTTTATGGGGTTGGTCTCTTCAAGGCCAATGTAGACTTGTCCCTTGGCCTGAATGTTTATGGCCTCGTTTTCTAAACGGCGAAGCGAAAGATAGGTTTCGGTCAGGAAATTACCGCTGCCGCAAGCCGGGTCAAGGAATTTCAGCCGCGACAGTTTCTCCTGAAAGTCAGCGGCGTGTTTCGCTTGTGCTTTGCCGATTTTCTCGGCTTTTATTTCGTCTAATTCCTTGCGCAAGTCGTTCAGAAACAGCGGGTCAATCACCTTGTGAATGTTCTCGATTGAAGTGTAGTGCATTCCACCAGAGCGGCGCGTTTCGGGGTTCAGGGTCGACTCGAACACGGCACCGAAAATGGTCGGGCTTATTTCGCTCCAGTCGAAATCATCCGATGCCTTGGTAAGAATCAAGGTGCGCAAATCGTCGCTGAAATTCGGTATTTCAATGTCGCTGTCGGTAAACAGACCGCCATTCACATACGGAAATGCGGCCAGTTCTTCATCGAGATACGGGTCACGTTCCTCAATCTTGGTGTCAAGCACTTGAAACAAGTCAATTAAAGCATGGCGGAAATTACGGGCATCGAATCCAGCCATGTAGTCGTGAAACATGTTGCGTTTCCCGAACACGCCCGCATCTTCGGCATACAGGCAGAACACCAGCCTGACGCAGAGCATGTTCAGGCTGCGGAGCGTCTCGGCATTGGTGGCGTCCTTGTATTGGGCAAGCAAGGCGTCATAAATCTTCCCGACCAAATCGCCCGCCTTGATGCTCACTTCCATTTCCTTTTTCAAATGAATGTTGCCCATGTCGGTCAAAAACGAAAGGCGATAGTATTCATTCTGAAGGTTTTCCAAAAGGATTTCAAACGGTTCGCCATTCGGATTTTCCATGTCGTAAACCAGAAACGACTGGAAATTGCTCACCACCACCCAGCGCGGACGGAGAGAATACGGAAGTTCGTTGGCATAGCGCTTGGCCTGTTGGAAAGGTGTAAGCATGGAACCGTCGCTTTGCTTGTAACCTTTGTGCAAGTCAATGTCAAAACTTTTCTGCTCAATCAGGACTTTGGTGGATTCGATATACGCATCAATGAAACTCACATGGGTATGCTGCACGCGCTTCTCGAATTCGATAAACTTCTGGGGCTCTTCCATCCCAAACACCGAGTGTAGAAGCGACATCCAAAACTGTTGCGTCTCGCTTTTTTCATCGCCACGGTTTTTCCAATAATCGGCGAAATCATGCGCTGCCTGATGCTGTTGATGTTCTGTCATGACAATTGATTTTGTGGGCAAAAGTAATGATTTTTTATTTTCATCTTACAACCAAATTAAAAAATGTAAACCAATAACTTTTGTTGACAATCAATGCAATTTCACTATTTTTGTGGCGCAAAAAAAGTGTTTAAAAACTATTCAAATTTGATTGTATGAAAAAGAAAAAAGCTCCAGAATATATCGAAGATGTCGTTATTGTTGATGCCGGTTCGGAAGGCATGTCGGTGGCAAAACCAGAGGGTAGGGTAGTGTTCATTCCTTTTGGTATCCCTGGCGATGTTGTTGACATTGAGGTGTTTAAGAAGAAAAAGAACTTTTTTGAGGGCAGAATCATCAACTACAAGAAATTGTCGGACAAGCGTGTTGAGCCGCGTTGTGAACATTTCGGCCTTTGCGGAGGCTGCAAATGGCAGCACCTTGATTATCAGTGGCAACTGTATTACAAACAGAAACAGGTGAAGGACAATTTCGACCGTATCGGCAAAATTGAGTATCCCGAAATCCGACCGATTTTGGGCTGTGAGAAGCAGTTTTTCTATCGCAACAAGCTGGAATACGCTTTTTCCAACCGTAAATGGCTGACTGATGGCGTACCTGTTGGCACGCACGACGAGGAAAGCTGCAAAGGCTTAGGGTTCCATTTGCCTTCGCTATTCGACCGCGTTGTCGATATTGAAAAATGCCACCTGCAAGCTGACCCTTCGAATGATATTCGTCTGTTTATCAGAAAATTCACTATGGAACGTAAGATTTCCTATTACAATGTCAGGGCACACGAAGGCTTGATGCGAAACATTGTCATCCGCTGCAATTCCAAAGGTGAGTTTATGGTGATTATCGTCATCAATGAAGAAAATTCCATCATCCGCAATGAACTGGTGCCAGCTTTGGAAAAGGAATTTCCGCAAATCGTTTCCTTGTTGCTGATTATCAACAACAAGATGAACGATGTCATCAACGATTTGCCGTTTGAATGTCTGAAAGGCGACCCTTACCTGATTGAAACTATGGCTTCGCCAAGAGTGGGTTTTGAAGATTTGAAGTTCCGCATCGGACCGGTTTCTTTTTTCCAAACCAATGTCTATCAAGCAGAAAGGCTTTATCACGCCGCCTTCGATTTGGCCAATGTGCAAGGCGATGAACTGATGTACGACCTTTATACGGGTACGGGAACCATTGCGCAGTATTTTTCGCGTTTCGTGAAGAAAGTCGTTGGCATTGAGTATGTTGAGGAAGCCATTCAGGATGCCAAGGTGAATGCCGAAATCAACGGCATCGGAAATTGCACTTTCTACGCAGGTGATATGGCCAAGGTCTTCACTGATGATTTCATCGAAGCCAACGGCCGTCCCGATTTCATCGTCACCGACCCGCCGCGTGCCGGCATGGCGGAAAGCGTTGTGGAACAGTTGCTGAAAATCCGTGCCAGAAAAATCGTGTATGTCAGCTGCAACCCAGCCACCCAAGCCCGTGACCTTCAGCTGCTTGACCAAGCCTACAAGGTGATGGCCGTTCAACCCGTCGACATGTTCCCGCACACGCAACATGTGGAGAACATTACTTTGCTGGAATTGAGATAAATAAAAATAATAAATTGACACAATTCTAGCACATGTCAATATCGTTTTTACAAACACAAATTCCCACAAATTAAACATGAATTTCCATAAATTAGCTGATATATAGATGATTATAATTTACAATAATTTGCATTCAGCGAAACGAAAAAAACAGGTTTTTTCGTTACAATTTGTTTTTTAATTATCACTAAATAAACACAATTCTATGAAAAAGCTAAATTTTCTTACAATTCTGTTGGCCGCATTTCTTTGTTCGTGCAATAAATACGAGATTAAGACAGCGGAAAGTGTTGTCAACCTGCATGTTGGCGATACGTATCAACTGAAAGTCGATTGTGACAAAAGGATTACGTATAATACTGAGAAAATAAGTGTTGCAACCGTAACTTCAGAAGGACTTGTCGAAGCCATGCGTGTGGGAACGACTGAGATCAGCATATCCAATTTGAAAGACGAAGTGAGAGTGAAAATCAATGTTTTAAGACTCGACGGCCAGTATCATCCTACAAAGAAGATTTTAAAAATCTACAAAGTCAACGATTTTGGAGAACAAACGTTGGATCAGAATTGGGTTTGGGAGAACAACAATCTTGTTCGAATAAACTCAACCCATTTCTATTATGATGATGAGGGATGGATAACGTCAATTGATGCAGCCACAAATTTCAGTTATGGAGAAAATGGATTAGAAAAGGTTGAATGTTATATGGGCACTTGGATTTATTGGCAGGCCTTCTATCATTATGATGATGGTGTCCTTTCGGAAATAATATTTAATTCAAACGAAATAGGAACTTTCCCGGAAGATGGAATATGGTCCACGAACAAACTGACTTGGGAAAACGGAAATGTCGTCCGTGTTGATACACAGTCGAAAGATGGCTATTTAGAAGATTCGAATTCAATAATTTACACTTACGATGATAAAGCCAATCCATTCTGCGGCTTCCCATATCCGTTTGACTTTACGATGTTAAGTGCAAACAATTGCCTTACGGAAAGCTATGAACACATTGATAGTCAAGGGAATATTTCTAACTTCGAAGCATGTCGGTTTGCCTATTCCTATTATGACGATTATCCTACTTTTGTTTGTGATACGTATGGTAATCAATACTATTATGAATATGAAATCATCTATTAAAGCACACAAATTCATTGTTTTGAGTTTCATTAGCACACTCCTTCTTGTGGGCTGCACAAAAGAACTCGTAACTGAACCATATCCAGAAGGAACGATAAACGGCGTGTTTTCGGTCGGGAATGACAAAAAAGTGTTCTTTTCAAAAGGCAATTTGCAATATCAGGCTTCGACCGACACTTGGCGTTTCGCCGAATCGCAGTTTGATGTCGTTGGACTCGACAACAAGCAAATATCCGATTCCGACACCTGTTGGATTGACTTATTCGGCTGGGCTACAAGTGGTTTCCCGCACGGTTCCGTTTGTTACCAGCCTTGGTCTTCGTCGGGAAATGCCCGCGAATATTACGCCTACGAATTACTTGGCAAATGCAATCTTTTTGATAAAACGGGACAGGCCGATTGGGGCTACAACGCCATTTCCAATGGCGGAAACACACAGAATGTCTGGCGCACGTTGAAACATGAAGAGTGGGGGTATTTGCTCAAGGAGCGCAAAACCAACTCAGGCTTGCGTTTCGTAAAAGCCGAAGTTGACAAAGTGAATGGCTTGGTGATTTTTCCAGATAATTGGGATTCAACACTTTATAAAGTAAACAAACCCAATGAAGAAGAATCAATGTACAGTGACAATATGATTTTCTTCTCGGATTGGCTAATGACTTTTGAATATAACGGATGCGTGTTTTTGCCCGCAGCTGGTTCACGAGATGAACTTTCCGTCAGGAATCTCAATGTAAGTGGCAACTATTGGTCCTCCACTTGTACCGATGCTTATTCTGCTGGAGTACTTTCCTTTGATTTTCTGTATTTAAACGTCTATCCGTCAGGTGGAAGTTCCGCAACCTGTCGTTCTGGATTTTCGGTGCGACTGGTCAAGGACAAATAAAACTCCCCATCAGTAATTCTTGATAGCTCCAGTTAAAACACTTTCTTCAGTCGTTGCATAGCTTCCTCAACCGTTGCACGCGGACAAGCCAGATTGATGCGGAAGAAATTCGTTCCCTCTTTGCCGAACTCGCTGCCACGGTTGAAACCGAGTTGTGCTTCCTGCGTCATTTTGCGCCACATTTCCTCTTCCGAAAGGCCGTAGCCGTTGAAATCGAGCCACATCATGTAAGTTGCCTGAGGCTTGAAGAATTTCACCTTTGGCAGATTGTCATTCAGAAAATCAGACACATAATCGACATTGCCCTGAATGTAATCCAAAAGTTGACCTAACCATTCATCGCCATTTGTCATGACGGCTTGTGTGGCGACTTTTCCGAAAATATTGCCCAAATCGGCTTCCATGGAATGAACGTAGCCATTCACCAAATCGCGAAGTTCCGGGCTCGGGACAATGCAAGTCGATGTTGCCAAACCAGCCAGATTAAAAGTCTTGCTTGCCGCATGGAAAGTGATGCTGTGCTGCGCAAATTCCTCATTGATAGAGGCAAAAGGCGTGTGCTTGAAGCCTGGTAGCACCAAATCGCAATGGATCTCATCGGAAATTACAGTGACACCGTTTTTCATGCAGATTTCGCCCAAACGCGTCAGTTCATCACGCGTCCAGCAACGGCCAACAGGATTATGAGGATTGCACAAAATCATTAGTTTTGCGGTTTGAGTCTGTTTTTCGAGCAGTTCGTAATCCATCACATAACCAGTTTCACCTTTAATCAGCGGATTGTAGACCAGTTTCCTTCCATGATTGCCTGCCGCATGATGGAAAGGCGGATAAACCGGCGACTGAATCAAGACCTCATCGCCTTCTTTCGTCAAAGCCATGACTGCCATCATGAAACCGCAGACCACACCTGGCGTAAAAAACATCCATTCCTGCTGCACTTCCCATTGGTGACGACGTTTCAGCCAACCGATAACCGACTGAAAATAGGCATCATCCTTGAAATGATAACCATAAACAGGATGCTCGGCACGCTGTTTCACGGCAGCACGGGCAAAATTGGGCGTTTCAAAATCCATGTCGGCTACCCACATCGGCAGCACGTTAGGATTGCCAAAGACATTCTTCCTCAAATCATACTTAACGCAGTTAGAATCAGCACGATTCACTATTTTATCAAAGTCGTATTTCATATCAAAAAAGTTTAGTGCTGCAAAATTGCGAAAATTATTCGTGAATTTTTGTCGATGCAAAGAAAAAAATCGTACTTTTGCAGCGTCAAATCCGAAAGGAAGACGTTCTTTAAAATCTTGGGGGAGTCGCATAGTGGCAATTGCAACAGACTGTAAATCTGTCCTCGGATGAGTTCGGTGGTTCGAGTCCACCTTCCCCCACAAGAAAACGGGTCGCAAATGCGGTCCGTTTTTTTGTTTCTCAAACTGGTTTTCCACGAATTTTCCACATTTTTATTATAAATCAGCAATCCCAATCAATATTTTTTTGTAAAAAACACAAAAAAAAGTGCAACGTGTTTATTTTTAAGTATATTTGCACGTTTAAAACTCATAAACATGAAGATATTTGTAGCAAAATTGGCTTTCAAAACCACGACAGAAGATCTAAAGGCTCTTTACGAACAATTCGGAACTGTCAGTATGTGCAGGGTAATTATGGATCACGAAACGGGCCGCTCAAAGTGTTATGGTTTCGTTGAAATGCCTAACGACAATGAGGCCTACAAAGCCATTGTCGAAACAGATGAGACGGAATTTCAAGGCAGTGTGCTTCAGGTGAAGAAATCGCGTCCGCAGACGGAAGCAACAGCAAAACCGGTCGAAAAGCCCAAAAGGCCACACAAGCCTTTCACCCCAAAACCACAGCAATAAGTTTTTTTGATAATTTTTCAAGAAAAGCGTCGGCCTAATCGAAAAATTGTCTATTTTTGCAGTCGCAAACAGAGATGGTCTGGTAGCTCAGCTGGATAGAGCAACAGCCTTCTAAGCTGTGGGTCTTGGGTTCGAATCCCAACCGGATCACTAAGCAATCAACCCTAATTGATAATCAATCAGTTAGGGTTTTTCTTTTGCCTCATCCTACCGCTTTCGCATCAACATCATGTCAACCAAATCCACAAAACACAAGTTGTCTTCTAAAAAATATGAAATAAAAAATGACTGTCGAGTTTTCGACAGCCATTTTCGGTAGCTTATCAGAATCAGACCATTATGAATAATCATCAATAATAAATCTGACCGTAATCAAATCATTCGTTCAATTGGCCAGGAGAAGGCTCTTAAACCCAGTTCGGGGGTCTTTTGGTCTCTTTCTTTCAACATGTCGAGAATCGGATTGGCTTTATCGTCATCTACGAAAGTGAGAATGGCGCTGTTGAGGGTAGGCCAGGCATGTGTGCCATAATGAGGCTCACCGGTTTCGCTTCCGTGTCCTTTTATTTCGTTCCATTCGGTGAAACCTTTTACGCCTTTTTCGTTGAGCATGGCCGCGATTTCATCGTAATAGGCTTGATTGTATGCTATGAATATTGCTTTCATGGTGGTTTTGACTTTTAGATTTTTTGACTTGTGGACTTATGGACAATTTGACTAATTGACTTTTTTGACTTTTGGATTTGGAGACACGATTGCATCTCCAAATCCAGAGTCAACAAATTGCTTATCTTAAATTTTCAGTAGAGGTCAGAGCTTTTTCCGCTTTGCGTTTCTTGTTCCTTACGGCGCGTGTTTCCAACGAGCAGTAAAGGGAAGGAATGAACACCAAGGTAATCAATGTGGAAACGGTAAGACCCCAAGCCACAGTGACACCCAAAGAGTTCCAGATTTCGGCACCTTCGCCGCGACCGATGGCCATTGGCAACATACCCAAAACGGTTGTCAAGGTGGTCATCAGGATAGGACGCAGACGTGAACGGGCTGCCATAACGGTGGCTTCCTTAACTTCAACGCCACGTTCTTCAAGCAGGGTGGTGTAGTCGATAAGCACAATACCGTTTTTCACAACGATACCCATCAGAATCAGGATGCCGACGAATGCCATTACACCTAAAGCCATGCTGTTGGCCCACAAGCCGATGAGAACGCCGGTAAAGGTGAACGGAACCGAGAACATGATGACGAAAGGCTTCATAAGGTTTTCGAATTGAGCAGCCATCACGATGTAAACCAAGATGATAATCAACACGAGAAGTATCAACAAATCACCGAACATTTCCTGCTGGGTCTCGTAGTCACCGGCAATTGTGGTGACGATTTCATTCGGAATTTCGGTCTCGGCAATGGATTCCTGAGCCATCTTAACGACATCACTCAAAACCTGTCCTTTACCGACGACAGCTGTAACTTTCACCAAACGCTCACGGTCTTTACGCTCGATTTGAGGAGGAGTCAAGGTCTCGACAACTTTGCCCAAATCGCCGACACGGACGGCCTGTCCGTAACCGTTGTATATCTTGATGTCCTCGATATTTTCGATGCTTTCGCGGAATTCAGGTGCGTAACGCACGCGGATGTCGTATTCTTCACCGTCTTCACGATAATAGGAAGTGACTGAGCCGTTGATTCTGTTGCTGACGTATGAAGCAGCCGTCGTGCTGTTCAAACCGTTAAGAGCCAGTTTCTCACGGTCGAAGTCGACTTGATATTCGGGCGTGTAGGCATCGCGGCTGACAATGACCTGCTTGACGCCACGGTCGCGGAGCTTTTGTGCCAGTTCGTTTGCGATGCGGTCGGTGGTGCCGAAATCGAAGCCGTATACTTCGACCACAACGGACGACATGCTGCCCATACCGCCGCCGCCTTCGTTGACGTTGACTTTCTTGATTTGAGGCTTTGCATTAAGGCGTGTGCGCAAATCATCGGCAACTTCCGTTGAGGAACGCAATCCGGCCTTGCGGCGTTCGGTCTTCGATCCGATACGCAGGTTGTAGGAAATGATGTGCGTGCCGTTGCTACGCATGGAGGCAAAAGCATTGTCGGAGTCGGCCTGGCCAAAGCTGTAGTTGCAGATTTTTATTTCCGGAATGGTCATAAATTCATCTGCCAGCTCCTTGGCAAAGGCTCCTGTAACATCTTGTCCTGTTCCAACGGGCAATTCAATGTTGATGGAGATACGGTCCGAATCGCCCTTTGGCATCATTTCGGTCTTGATGGTTGGGCCAAAGACAAATACTGAAACGAGGAACAATCCAATCATGCTGAAAAACACGAGCTTACGATGATTGACAGCCCATCTTATCAGGCGTGCATAACCATTACTGATAGCATCCAGACCTTTGTTAATAGGTATGAAAATGGCCTTGTGCAGTTTGCTTTGGTGAGGGTTCATGACAAGCATATTGGCGCACATCATCGGCACCAATGTCAAAGCACCCGTCGTTGACACAATCATAATGATGGATACAATCCAACCCAACTGCTTGAACATCACACCCGTAGTGCCTTTAATCATGGTCAGCGGCAGGAACACAGCCAACATGGTGAGGGTAGAGGCGATAACCGAAAGCTGCACTTCCTGAGTGGCATGAACAGCGGCTTCCTTTGGTTTCTCACCTTTTTCAATATGAGTCGTAATGTTCTCCAAAACCACAATGGCATCATCGACCACCATACCGATTGCCAGTGAAAGTGCCGACATGGAAATGATGTTCAGTGTGTTGCCTGTGGCATAAAGATAAATCAAAGAAGCCAAAAGCGAAATCGGGATTGCTAAGACGATGATGATGGTTGCACGCCAGCGGCCTAAGAACACGAACACCACGAGCATAACCAAAAAGAAGGTGATGAAAATGGTGTCTCTCAAGCTGCTGATTGTGTTGATGATGTCGGTAGAGCCATCGACAATAGTCGTTACTTTCAAATCGGAAGGCAGCGTTGGCTCGATTTCCTTCATCTTTTTCTTAATGCCTTTGATAACGTTCACCGCATTGGCATCAGTCTGTTTCTGGATGACGATGGTAGCGCCTTGAACGCCGTTGCTGTATGATTCCTGGGAGCGTTCTTCCGGGCCGTCAATGACTCTGGCAATGTCTCTCAGATAGATAGGAGCGCCGTTGAAGCTGCCTACGATGACATCTTCCATTTCCTTGGCAGATCCGAATTCCTTCTGAATACGGATGTTATAAGTGTTGGAACCAATGTCCAAGTAACCTGCCGGAATGTTTCTGTTCTCATTCATCAAGGTTGATGAAATGCTTTCCAAGGCAAGGTTGTAGGCCTCGAGTTTGTTCGGGTCGACGTAGACCTGAATTTCACGCTTTGGAGCACCGTTTGCCGACACAGTACCTACGCCGCTCACACGCGCCAAAGGGGTTGTGATACGGTCATCAATGATTTTTTCAAGGGCAGGAAGACTCTCTTCAGCGGTGACACTCAAAATCATGATAGGCATATCTTCCGCATTGAATTTGAAAATCACGGGGTTGGTACAGCCGTCGGGCAGGTAGTTTCGCACCATGTCCAGCTTGTCGCGCACGTTGTTGGTTGCGGTCTCAATGTCGATACCGCTTTCAAATTCAAGGGAAATGACGGAAGTGTTTTCTTTTGATGTGGATGAAATATGCTTCAGGTCGGGCACGGCATTGAGGGTGTTTTCCAAAGTCTTGGAAATGTTGGTCTCAATATCCTGCGCGCTGGCTCCCTGATAGGATGTCAGTACCATGATGAAGTTGGTCTCCATGTCAGGCAACTGGTTGATGGAGAGGTTCATCAATGAAAAGACACCGAAAATGGCGATGGCAATGAATACCAAAGCCGTCGTCACGGAATTATTTACTGCTGTTCTTTGTAGACTCATGTTGATTTTTGACTTTTTAGACTAATGGACTTTTTGACAATTTGACTATTAGACCAATGCACTTTTTGACAGCGAGCTGTTAGCTAATAGCTAATGGCTAACAGCTAGTAGCTGTAAGCACGCTTATTTTTTCACTTCCACTGCAATGCCATTCTTCAAACGGACTTGACCTTCGGTAACAACTTTGTCGCCTTCGTTGATGCCGGAAATGATTTCGTACTTGTCGCCCATGCGCTTGCCGATTTCAACTAACTGATATTTAACAGTATTGTCGGCCTGAAGCACATAAATGAAATGTTCGCCGGAACCCATTTGCTTGACAACGGAAACATCAGGAACGACAACGTGGTGGTTGGTGCCGAAATTAGCCGTGACGCGGGCAAACATGCCTGGACGCAGTTTCTGATCCTTGTTTTCCACGATGACTTCAACTGGGAAGGTGTGGGTATTGGCATTGATAGTAGGGTAGATGAGGTTCACTTTTCCTTTGAAAACTTCATTCGGATAGGCGTCGGTGACGACATCGAATTCCATGCCTTCATGAACTTCGGTGAATTGGCTTTCAGAAACATTAATGAGCATCTTCACAGGAACAATCTGTTCGACGACAAAAATAGGCTGAGCCATGGAATACATATCACCCTTGTCGTAGTTGCGTGTCGTGACAACACCGCTGATAGGGCTTCTTAACTTTGTGTTTTCCAACAGATTGGCGTATGTCTTTTTCTGAATGTTGAGCGACATGACAGCCAAATCATAATCGGCTTGCGAAACACCGCCAATCTTGTGAAGTTCAGTGAGACGACCCAATTCAATGGAATCGTTCACATATTGCAGACGGCTTTTGGCCAAATTGACATCGTCCATCTGGGCCAGCAGTTGGCCTTTGCTGACTTTTGCACCGACTTCAACATAGATGTTGCTGATACGGCCAGCCGATTGCGAAACGATGTTGTTCGTGGCATTCGGTTCGATGTTCGAAGTGTAAGTGGTCGTGATGTCGATGTCTTGCGCGGAAACTGTTTCCACGCTGACTACAGGAGTGATTTGCTGAGGGCTGGCAGCCTGTTCGTTGCTGCTATCTTTTGAGCCGCAGGCTGTCAACATGCCGGTAACGGCGATAGCAATTAAGGTTAATTTTGTGTATTTCATTGATATAGGTGTTAATTTCGTTTATTGTACTTATTATTCCTCATTTCCTAACAATTCATCCAAGGATGCTTTTGCGACCATGTAGTCGTGGATGGCTTGATATATAGTGAGTTGCGATTGTGTCAAGGCCAATTGCGCATCGTTGAGTTCAACCAAAGTCACTTTTCCGACTTCGTACATCTTTTCGGTGATTTGATAGCTTTTCGAAGCAAGATCAACGGTGTTTTTTGCGGCGTCGAAGTTCTTCAGGCAAAGCTCCATCTGGTCGGTGTAGGTCTTCATGGCAATACGAAGGTTGCGCTCGGTGTCTTCCTTCTGGAGGTTCAGCATGTCGATGGTCTTTCGGGTCTGCTTGATGTTGAAGCGCTTTGAGAAACCGTCGAAAATCGGTATGTTGAGGCTGAGTGAGGCCGTTGAAGTCGGGTGCCAAGACAATTCGCTGTCGCCCATGGCCATGTAATTGTAACCGATGCTGGCAGCTAATGTCGGGATATACTGGAACTTCTGCATCTTCAAGGTAGCGTCGAGTTGCTTGAGTTGAATGCCAAACTGTTGAAGGGTGCTGTTTTGGTTCAAATCAGTCGGCGTGTCAATGAGAAGAAGTTCGGGAACATATTCATCCAGTTTTCCGATGACTTCAATTTCAGTATCCAGATTGATACCCATCAAGGCTTTGAGTTGCCATTTCGATAACGAGACGATGTTTTCGGCACTCGAAACGCTTGGCTCGGCATTCATCATGTTGACTTTTGCACGGAGCATTTCCTGTTCGGAGGCTTTGCCCACGTTGTAGCGTTGCAATGTGCGCTCGTAGTTCTTGTCGGCATTGTCGTAAATCTGTTGCATCAATTCCAGCGATTCCTGAGCTAACAGCACGCCATAGAAAGCCTGCTTGACTTGTGAAATCAACGAGACTTTTGACGAGCGTGCCTGTTCAACGGCCAGTTCAACATCCAAAGCCGAAAGTTTCAGGCTTTGCCAAAGCTGTGCGTTGATCAAAGGCAATGAGGCATTGACTCCAGCATTGATGTTGTTGTCACGACCCACTTTGATTTCCATAGGTTCGCCGCCCATATCCATCACCATCACCTGCTTTTTCAAGGTGCGCTGGTAGGAGCCACTGGCGCTAATGTTCGGGTAAAGTGAAGCGTAGCTGCCTTTTTGGGCATATCCGCTTTTTTCGATGGTCATGTCGGCAATCTTGATGGTGTTGCTTTCCGAAAGCGCCACTTCAATAGCCTGGTCTAATGTCATTTGCACGGACTGCTGCGCCGGTGCGGTAGTCATGCCTGCGAAAATGGCAGCAGCAGAAAGGATACATAGTTTCAGTCTGTTCATTTTAGTTGTCCGTATTTTTCCCTTTATTACCTATAAATAAATCATTATTTTTGAATTTGCAAAGAAACACAAAAAAACGCTTGAAAGCATAACAATTCAACGAAATAATTGGTTGCTTCAACGAGTGTTTTTTTCAACGCACCAATGGCTCTTCCTTTAGCAAATCAAAATTGATTTAAATAGGTAGAGGAGCAAATTTTAAGGCTGTTTTTTGATTTACCTTCAGTGAATCACCTTTCGCTCGATTTGCCACAATTTCTTGGCAGGTAGAGGCGGAAAGCAGTGCGTCTCTACGTTTTAAAAAATCCGTTCCAAAATCACGTTTTATTGTAGAACGGTGTTCGTAACAATCTCAAGATGAATGTCTGTGACTGGGAGCCTAACTTCCTCGAGGCGTAATGAACCCACTGCCCCAAAAAATCATTTCACCGCTTCATAAAGAATATCGTGCAACTGGGTGCGAATGCCTAATTTCACCAATTTGTTCGGTTCGGCATCGGGATAAACGCGGTTCGACAAAAAGACAATGATCAAGTCGTTTTCGGGGTCAGCCCAGGCGAATGTGCCGGTAAAACCAGTGTGCCCGAAACTTGCCATGGAAGCCGATTTCGATGCCGTTGCACCGCCTTTCTTGCCCAATGGCAGTTTGTCGAAGCCTATGCCGCGACGGTTGTCATTTGCAGTGTAAGGTGCTGTGGTGAAATATTTTATGGTAGATGACTTCAAGTATTGCTTTCCATTGTAAACACCATCGTTAATGAGCATCTGCATGATGGCTGCCATGTCTCGGGCATTGGAAAACAGTCCGGCATGACCCGAAACACCGCCAAACATGGCCGCCACTTGGTCGTGGACATCGCCCCAAACCAACTGCTTGCGGAAAATGGTGTCGTTTTCGGTCGGGGCAATCTGTTCACGGCTGAAACGCTTCAGAGGTTTGTAGCCGATGTGCGTCAGGTGCATCGGACCATAGAATTTTTCATCCAAATATTCTTCAATAGTCTGATTTGTAACCTGTTTCACGATTTTTGGCATGTAATAAAACCCCATATCGCTGTAGAGGTATTTCTTTTTGCCCAAACCTGTATTCATAACCGAATCGAAAACCTTTTCCTCATAATCGTTGACAAGATAAAGGTTTTCAGCCACGCGAACTGTGTGATTTTCATCGATTTTGTTACTGTAAAACTCTGGCATAGGGCCATTCCCGTCAATCGTAGATTTATAGAAAGGCACCCAGGCCTTCAATCCTGCCTGATGCGTCATCAGTTCAATGAGCTTCAGATTGGCCTTGTTTGAGCCTTTCAGATAAGGGAAATAATCGCCCAAAGTCTTGTTCAAATCCACAAGGCCGTCTTCGTAGAGTTTCATCATGGCCAAGGTTGCGGCAAAGACTTTTGTGCAAGATGCAATGTCGTAAATATCATCAGGTTGCACGCTGTGACCTCCACCATAGGTGAAAGTGCCAAAACACTTGTCGTAAATGACTTCACCGTCTTTCATGGCTACAATCTGGCAACCCGGATAGGCACCCTGCGTGATGCCCGACTTTGCCACCATGTCAAGTTGACGTTCGTATTTTTCAGGAATCTTTACCGTTGATTTTTGTTCGCTTTTCGGGGCAGGTGTTTCAAGGCTCGTCTTGTTCAGAATGGGGGTGTAAGTTTTTTTTTCAGCCTCAGGAATATTAGTCGAGACCAAACCATTGCCACATGCAAACTTTGAAGTCGAGACAGGCAAAGTGCCTTTGGCATTCTGCAAACCCGACATGATGGCAACCACGGCCTTCACCGCTGGCACTTCATCTTCATAGCCAACCAAAAGGCCTTTCACGCTGTTGTTGATTCGGAACATATCCAAAGCGTAGGGGCAGGCAAACAGATTGAGAACCACGTCGTTTTGAGCAACAAGACGATTAAAGAAATTGACCGTTTCCTCGCTGATGCCATAGTTGGAAGCGGCAAACATGGTTGTCTTTTCAATGTTGACCACGACTAAATCAAAAGCTTCAAGTTGCTTGAGCCAAGCGGCTGATTTTGTGGAAATTTCTTCTTTCTGGCAGACGAATGAAGTTGTGTTGTAGCCGTTTTCATGCAGCCCGTTGTTTACATCATTTTTCGTGTTGCCGATGGTGACAACGGCGATTTTTTTCGTTTTCGCCAAAGGGAAGACATTGTCGTTGCGCAACATCGTAACGGCATTATCGAAAAGCGTCTGACGCAAGTCCTTATATTCCTGCTTTTTCAAATCATCGAAAAGGTTAGTGGTCGAAGAAGGTCTGTAATGATTCAAACCTGCACGGTATTTATAGGTGAGGATTTTCTTGCAGCTTTCCTCAACACGCGCCATCACTTTCGGGTCGCGTTCAGCCGCCGACTTGATGGATTTGATGGCGTATGGCACATCGGCAGGCAAAATCAACACATCGTTGCCAGCCATAAATGCCTCGTAGGGAACATCTTTTGGCTGCACGGTCTCCGAAACGCCCTTCATGTCGAGACCATCGGTGAAAATCAAGCCTTTGAATCCCATTTCCTCTTTCAGCAATTCCGTGACGACACCGTAGGAAAGCGAAGAAGAAGTGTTCTTAACCTTCTCGATGGCAGGGAAATAAAGATGTCCGACCATTGCTCCGTTCACACCATTCTCAATCATGTATCTGAAAGGAGCCAGTTCGATATTTTGGACTTCATCTATGGTTCGGGGCACTGTTGGCAGAGTCAGGTGGGAGTCGGTGGCGGTATTGCCGTGGCCAGGGAAATGTTTCATCGTGGTAATCATGCCTTTCGACTGCATTCCCAATGCGTAAGCCACACCTTTTTCACCAACTTTCTGCGGGTCTTCGCCGAAACTGCGCATCCCGATAATCGGGTTGGCCGGATTGGAATTGACATCCACCACGGGTGCGAAATTGACATGAACACCCATGCGCTGGCACTGCTCGGCAATCTGTTCGCCCATCTGATAAATCAAATCGTTATCGGTAATTGCTCCAAGCGTCATCTGATAAGGATAATGGATGGTGTTTTTCACGCGCATGGCCAAGCCCCATTCGGCATCAATGGAGACCATCAGCGGTGTCTGCGACATGGCCTGCCACTTGTTGGCCTGGTCGACCTGTTTCTCGCCATCGTAACGGAAAAAGCAAACACCGCCAATGTTATACTGCTTGATATACTTGGCAACATCTTCATAATAAGGCTTGTCCACCTGATTGGCACGCATACAAATCAGCTGTCCGACGCGCTGCTCAAGAGTCAAACTGTTGTAAACCGAATCCACCCAACGGGTTTCTGCATTCTGTCCGAAAACGCTGCTATACATAGACAGCAATCCTGCCAAACAAATTGACAAACAATACTTTACTTTCATATTCATTTCAAATTTCTAATTTTTTCCTTCAGTTCTTTCCAGTCATAAACCTTCGCCACGATGATTTTGTTTTCGTCAATCAAAAAAGCTGTCGGGGCTTGGGTGACATGGTAATCCTCGAATGCCTTGCCACCCCAACGCTGTTCATCGAAAAAATGTTGCCCCGAAAGGCGCATTTCTTCCAAACTTTCGCGCCAGTCTGTTTCATCTTCAGCAATGGCGAAGGTGACCAATTCGTATTCCTTATTAATATATAGTTTCTTGCGCACCTGCTTCAGGAAATCGTGGCAATGTTCGCAGCCCGTAGCCCAAAACACAACCAAAACATATTTTGCCTGTGAATCATGCAAATGATAAAATTGCCCTTCGGAATTAATGCCTTCAATATCAGGCGCAAGTGTACCTTCCTTCACTTTTTGATATGGTTCCGCAATGCGTTCCAAACGCTCGCCTTGCTCAGCCGAAATCTCATTTTCATTCAAGGCCGGAAAATTCAGCAGATAATCGGTGACCGATGCAAGTCCCAGATTCTCAAATCCATTCAGCATGAAATCCAAGATGAACCCATACGTCAGCATATTGCATTTCGCCTTTTCAAACAAGGGTGAAAGACCTACGATGTAATCCGTTTCCTGATTTACAGAATCCTCATTTTCATGGAATTGATAGACGTATTCAGCTAACTTTTGAGAAAACACCTCGGAATGAATCAACGCTGTATCGTTGAAATCGTAATTCTGAAAAAACGCATCCACTTGCGGAATGTCTCTCTTTTGTGAATAGGACGATTTCGGCAAAAGGCAGCACAAGACAATCAATGCTAAGGCACTGAATACTATGGCTTTGCTTTTTGTCCATCCTTTCATACGGCAATGATTTTGTCAACTGGATTTAGATTTGCAAAGGTAATTGAAAAAATCGGAATGAACGACGAAACGAACTATTTCTTATCGAAAAATGACTTCCAGTGTTTTTTTTATCTTGATTTTGCAAAATGTGATTGTGCTGTTTGCCAAAATGTGTTTTTGGATTTGGATAGAATGGCCGGACGCGGGTAGCGACGTTTTGCAAAACGTCGCTACCTGAGTCCGGCCAACATGATTTTGGCATTACCATATTTCAACGAATATTTCCTTGCCTTTCATTCCATTATTTCCCTATCTTTGCGGCAATTATAGTTATAATAAAAAGTATTTGCTTATAGAAAATCAAATTATTAGACATATTTAATTATTAACCAATAGCGTTTGCTATTTATTCGGGACTTCTGAAACCTGAGAAATTTCTGGAAATTGTTACCGAAAAATAAGTTCAGCAACGCCTAAGCGATAGCGTGGGCGGAACTTGTTTGGTAACAGGGCAATTCTCAGGGCCTCAGAAGTCGACAAGCGAAACCCACGTTTCATTTTGCCGATTTCTAAGGCCTTTTCTATTGCCCAAAAGCCGAATGAGTTGCTGAACGCTCCAAACAGAACGGAGGATAAACATTAATGGCAGACAACAACCTTGAGGAACTGAAACTTGATTTGGTTTCGGAAATCCAGCAACGTGTAACGGACAAGATTTTGGAGCAATCAAACGCCGATTTGCTCATCAAACTTATCAACCAAGCCGAGACGGAAA
This sequence comes from Candidatus Limimorpha equi, assembly GCA_018065885.1. Taxonomy (GTDB): domain Bacteria; phylum Bacteroidota; class Bacteroidia; order Bacteroidales; family F082; genus Limimorpha; species Limimorpha equi. The sequence goes on along the minus strand of JAGHSL010000402.1, from coordinate 8,125 downwards.
CGGAAGCAATGAATATAGCTGCACTTGGAACCACATATAAACGCACGGGATTCCATTTCGACAAGCGGTTGGAGAAAATTTCCAACAACATCAAGTACAAAGCGAAAAACGACAGACTTTCGTTTGTAAATGATAAAAATCGCCCAACACACGAACTGATTATCGGCGACAACTACGATGCCTTGCAGAACCTTTTGATTACGCACAAAGGAAAGATTGACGTCATCTATATTGACCCGCCCTACGGCAAGGACAATATGGGTGATTTTGCCAAAACGAACTACAACAATTCCATCACACGCGACAATCTGCTTTCGATGCTTTATCCTCGCTTGTTAATGGCGAAGCGCTTACTCACACCCGAAGGAGTGATTTTCTGTAGCATCGACGATAAAAACCAGGCGTATGTGAAATGCTTGTTTGATGAAGTGTTTGGGGAGGAAAATTTTGTGGCAAATTTTGTATGGAAGAAAAAGCAGGGTGGTGGAAATGATTCAAAATTTGTAATAGTTGAACATGAATATATTCTGTGCTACGCAAAAATATCTGATTGTACAATTTTAGGATTGGATACCGAATACCAGTTAGATGATAATTTGTATCCGTTTAATGATGATAAAGGTGACTATGGGTTGATTACTTTGGATAAAACTTCTATTCAATTCAGTCCATCATTAGTATATGAAATTGTAGATAAGCAGGGAAATAAATATTGGCCTAGAATCGTAAAAGGAAAACAGTCTTGCTGGAGATGGGGAAAACAAAAGGTTAAGGAACATTTTGATGATTTGGTTTTCAAAAAAGGAAAAGTATATACAAAATATTACAGGCCGACAGGAATAACTCCAAAAAGTCTATTGATTGATAGCATTTATGGAAGAACTGAATCTGGGAATGATGATATTTCATCTGTTTTTACAGACGAGCGATTTAAATATCCTAAACCCATAGCATTAATTCGACATTTTATGAGCATAGGAAGTCAAAATAAAAATTCTATTATTCTTGACTTTTTTGCAGGCTCTGGTACCACAGGTCAAGCCGTGATGGAATTAAACAAAGAGGACGGCGGCAATCGGACTTTTATCCTTTGCACAAACAATGAAATCACAGATAAAACCCCGAATGGCATAGCCTACGACGTAACCACCAAACGCTTGAAGCGCGTGATGAGTGGCGAATGTTATGATGGAACAAACGATTTCCCTTGGTTGGAAGACCACGAGCCATATTGCGACAATCTGAATGTGTATGAGATAGAAACGGTTTCAAAAACCGAATATAAGGCAGGTGAAACGGCTTTTGATAAGATAGACGAAACCTGCTACGGTTTGCCGAAGTTTGAGAAACTGACCGACAAAATCGAATGGGTCTGCAAGAATTTTGAGAATGCAACCAAAATGGAGGGCGATAAGTCATGTTAGACGAAGTTAAGCAACTGCAAGACAAAGCCGTCAGCGAGTTGGTCGCCATGATTGACATTCAAGACGAAATCACTTTCAAGGCACCGACTGGGTCTGGCAAAACTCACATGATGGCGGATTTCATGGACAGGATTCTGGCTGTGAGGCCAAATGTGGTTTTCATTGTGTCGTCACTCTCAAAAGCTGAATTGGCAAGACAGAATTATGAAGCTTTTGTCCGATATATCGACGATGGTAAATTCACGCATCTTGATCCCTATCTGATAAACAGCGAAAACGGAATGGAAGGCTCGCCTTTCATACCAACCGACCATAATGTGTATGTTTTGCCCCGCGATTTATACAAGGAAGGCGCAAAACTGAAGGATGATGCAGTGCTTTTGCGCTTTCTTGATGAAGTCAAGGGCTTGGGGGCTGGTAGCGGTTCCGGCAATGATATTTATGTCATAAAAGATGAATGTCATGTGGCCACTAACAATTTGGATGAATTGGCTGCCGTTTTTTTCAATAAAGTCATCAATTTTTCGGCCACGCCTAATGCAAGAAAAAGGCAAATTCCCGATGTCGTGCTCAAGGAAAGTGAAGCAGTGGCTGCGCATCTGATAAAACGAGTGGAAATGGGCGACGATGGCGATTCCTTGGAAGATGCCTTGAAAAAATTTGTCGAAATCAAGCAAAGGTATTTGAAAAAAGCCATCAACGTCAACCCGTGCCTGATTATCCAGATTTCCAACAAGGATAAGGCTGATGAAGAAATCAGCAAAATAAAGACCATGTTAAACAAGGAAGGCTTTTCATCCTTGAAATGGATGCTGATTCTGGATAAAAACGGAGGTGCCGTCAAGGGAAGCGAAACGAATGATATTTTGGGAGCAAAGAAACTCCCGATAGCAAAATGGAAGGACTACGCCAAGACCGATATAAGCACCATCGACATTATCATTTTCAAAATGGTGATAACCGAAGGATGGGACATTCGGCGAGCTTGTATGCTTTACCAAGTTAGAGATTCAAGAAGCAAGCAATTGGACGAGCAGGTTATCGGCCGAGTGCGCCGCAATCCAAGATTATTGGATTTTGAGACATTGGATAAGGAATCGCAGGAACTGATTTCAACGGCATACGTTTGGGGTGTGAAGAAGACGGATGAAAACTCGCCGCAATTGACTTTTTTGTTTGGAGGAGAGCCTGACAACTTGATTCAGAAAGAAGTGAAAATCCAAACCACACGTCTGAAACCGTTTGAGACAGCGAAAGTAATTGATGTTGACGATTTGGATTTGAAACCAACTGATGAACTAACGCCACCAAGCATTTTCGATTTGTATCGCAATTTGCAGAAAACCACCAACGAAGTTCAGAATCACTATAAAGACTATGTCGATTCTTATGATAAATTCTTTAGGTTTACGGAAAATATCGACACGATAAAAAAGGAAATCAACAGAATATGTTGCGACTATTCCAAATACATGGAACTGACGAAGGATGAAAACAATATGGTTTGTGAAGCGTCATTTCCGTATAATTCTTCCTATTCGCCAACCGAAGACAACCGGAATATCGATGATTGGGTTTGGCGGCAAGACACCGATGAAGATGAATTCAGTTTCGATTCCCAGTCAGAAAAAGAGTGGGCAAAGAAATTGCTTGATTTACAGAGAAAAGACATAATCAAAACGGTTTCAATCGATAATGAAGACGTTTTGTTAGTCGGCAAGAACTTCTTGGAGAATTCGGAAATCAAATACGAATACTACAATAGCGGCCGGCACTTTTCATATCCCGATTTCGTGATGAAAGACGCTCAAGACAGAATCCATATTTTCGAAGTGAAAAGTTTGAATGTATCAGGTAATCAAAAAATCAATGGTGCCGAATATGCCGCGAAAGTAAAAGTGCTGAAAGATTTTTACACGGCTGTTTCTGAAAAAACGCCACATTATTATTATTTGCCGATTAAAAAAGATAAAAACTGGATTGTTTGGGTGATGAATGGGGGGAAATGTTCAAATATGTCTTTCGATGATTTTGTGTGTAGTTTGAAATAGACAACTGTAATCGGATAATTAACTAAAATGTAACATACTGTAAATCAAGTAAGATTCCCCTTGCGGGGAATGGAACTCATTAGACACTAAAAATGCGGCGGCGACCCGTATTCACGTTAGGTGGCAATCTCAACCGCCGCCGCTTGTTCTATTGATCCTCGACATCCATTCCCGACCGCAAGGGCGGGAATCTTGTATTTCATCAACCATAAGCTCTGCTATTTCCGCCGTCTGTTTATTCGTCAACAATGATAACTTGACCTCGAAGAGGTCAAACTTCTGTTACCCTATACAAACGAAGCGATGTGTAGGGCGGCGATGTCCATCATCTATATGTGTGTCATGCGTATACCTCTCACTGGCAGTTAATAATTGCCTTTTATTTTCCCCGCAAAGCCTCCTCGAAGGCTTTCCAATGTGCTTCGGTCATGCGCTCGGGTGTGAAGAGGCAGAGGCCTAAGGCGCCGGCTTTCAGGGCACTCTTTGCGGCTGTCTTCAGTTCCTTTGGCGAGAGGCCGAGGCCTTCGGGGTCTTTTATGTTGGCGCGGTGCTGCCAGTCGTGGCAGATGAACAGCCCGCTGATAACAGGCCTCAGGGTGCTGTTTACCTCTTCTTCGGTTACAGTGCCCACCCATTTTGCCGGTTGCAGGTAGAAGTCGTTGTAATTCATTGGGAAAAACATGTCGCAGTCCCATTTGTCCCATTGCTGGCGCACCATTGGCTCGGCATAGCTGTGTGGGCCGGGGAACACATCGGCACTGACCCTATAGCCTCGGTCATGCAGCTCTTTGCAGATGGTGTTGACCAACTTGGTGACGTTGTCGCAGCGGAATTGTGCCCATTCGGGAATGGAGGCTGGGTCGACGCCCTCGGCCAATTTCGCCTTGATGTCGATGCCCGTGCGTGCCTTGAAGTCGGCACAGCAGGCATCGCAATAGCAATAATCCGCTCCTGGATATTCGCATACATTGCCCTCGGCATCGCGCCACGGGTGATGGATTCTGTACTGATATTTATCCCAAAGCCCTTCGGCAAGGATGACATCGGCATAACGGACATAGTCGAACTGCACGAAATCGACGTATGGTATGCTGGCCAGTTGAAGGTATTGCTGCACCAGCCAGTCAATCACTTCAGGATTGTGCGGGTCGAGAGTCTGATAATAGTCGACATAAGCCCGATATTCAGGCACGGCAGCCGATTGTCCCCAGCGGTTAACGGTGTACCAAGTGGAATCCATGCCGCCATGCAACATGGTGCAAGCCCAGGCATGGTATTCGAGGCCCATTTCGTGGGCAATGGCCGCACAACGCGCTGTCTTCGGGAAATCGAAACCGCAATTCATGCAGATGCCCGATATGCCGTGGCTTTTCCACAAGGTCATAATGGAACGGAGGCTGTCTTCGGTGACATGCTCCAGGTCCCACGAACTCCAGACGTAGGCTTTCACAGGATAGGCTCTTCTCTTAATGCAACCACATTCGTCCATGCTGACGGTGCTGCCATCGGCTTTTGTTACGGTGATTTCGTATTTCAGCGAAGTGGCTTCCATCGCGATTTCGGCGCCAGCGGGTAGGAGGGAGCGGTCCTCTTGGCTTAGCCCGAACTGCTTGAGTTTGCTGAAATAGGTCGTAGTGGTCTCAAACTGCTTTTGCTGGGCATAGAACATGGCCCAAAGCAGCTTGTCGATATTGTGGTCGGCAGGATAGCGGAAAGTATCGGTTCCGGCGGGCTTGTCGGAGAAATAGAGATAGTTCCAACGCTCAGGCATGTGCATGTTGATTTGGCCCGTGGCGGGACAAGTCCAGTTGTATTCGGGGAGGTAACTGCCCGTTTCCGACTGCTTGCGTTCCGTCTTGCCATTCGTGTTTTGGGTCTGCCATTCCACGCGCGAGAAACCGAGACGCCAATAGTTGCCTGCTGTCAAAGGTCTTTCGAAATTGTGCGCAATGGCTCTCTGCGGAATGGCTATCTCCACGCTCCAGCCTTGGTCGGTGTCGCTGTCATCATTGATAGTGCCGTCGACGTGGGTGGCGAGTTTCGTGCCAGCCGCATCCCAGGCAATGTTGACAAAAGTACCCGTCGCGGTGCGGTAAGGATGCGTGAGGAAAAGGTCGAAACGTGTTCCCAAGGCGTTGATTTCCATTTCAAAATAGTTTTGGCCATCATTGTTCGGATCGATGAAAACCTCAAAATCAGGCTCTTGATAGACCACTTCATCATGTTGGGTGATGTAAGCCCAAACATTGGGTTCCTCCAATTCAGCCGCGATATAGAGATAGTCATCATCCCAAAGCATACGGGCCGAAGTGTAGTAAAGCGGCAGCGGGAAACCTTCGCCACTGATGTCCTGAAACTTGTCGAGGATGGGAGCGTTTTGCCAGGCGGCTTCATCAGGAATGCCATCGATGGTGATGGGACTGCTGGCGCGATACACCACATAGCCATTCGGGTCGGTGAGCAGGCGCTGAAAACGTTGGGTGAGGCCTTGGGCAAAGATGGTCGTGGTACTCAAGACCATTCCTATTATAATAATAATAATGAGTGCTTTATTCATTTTGAAATCCGGTAAAATTGAACAATACATATCAGACCACAAAAATACAAAAATATGTGAATGGGCTTTTATGTAACTATTCATAATTAAACCGCAAAAGTATCTTCTCATTTCGACAGGCTCAATGAGCGGAAAATCAGCTTGCTGAGCTTCGCTCCCTGAGCCAAGGTTGTTGGCTTGCCGAAACATCGAAGGGGCGAAGCATTGCGTCATTTATGTAAACTAATTTTGCTCACCTACTTAATAGAATACTAAACTATCGGCTACTGGATTTATGGTTCAATGTTTTCGAGTTTAGAAAGTGAGGGCTTGCGGAAATGAAAAATATGTGTAATTTTGCAGTGGATTAATAAAAGTGCCTCGGTGCTATGGATGCTAAAATTACAAAAACGATTTGCGATTATTTCGCCACACAGCCAATAGAAAAGGCATGGATTTTCGGATCGTTCTCGAGAGATGAGGAGACCCCTGAAAGTGACATTGACATTCTTGTCATATTTGACCAAGATGGTCATGTGGGACTTTTCAAATATGCCAATATCATTAATACACTGGAAGACAAATTAGGCCGTAAAGTGGATTTGGTCGTCGATGGAACATTATTGCCGTTTGCAAGAGAAAGTGCCGAACGCGATAAAATATTGATTTATGAGAGAGCCAGTTAAAGACAAAGGCCGTCTTGAACACATCATTTCGGCAATCAATAATGTTCTTGAATACACCAATGGGATTTCGCATGATGAAATGCTTGCCAATAAAATCCTTTGTCATGCAGTGGCATATAATGTCCAAATTGTAGGTGAAGCAGTCTATAGGCTTTCAACGGAGTTCAAGGAAAACCATAATGAAACACCTTGGCGTGATGTGGTTGGAATGCGTCATATTTTAGTGCATGATTACTACACTGTCGATTTGGAAGTGCTTTGGAATGTTGTCCAAGAAGACTTGCCGCCATTCAAGCAACTAATAGAGACTTTTTTATCTGAATTTGAGGAAGAAAAAGATTGACTTTCCTCGTTGAAGTTTTTTGCCAAGTAACGCTTAAAAAAATTAGTCTACAGTCATTAGTTTACATAAAAGGCATCAGTTATGCCAACGATGCCGATTCGGAATTCAGAAGTCAAATGACCGAAATCTATCCTGAAGTTTGCAGGGTTAGGAAGTGAGGACTTGCGGAAATGAAAAATATGTGTGATTTTGCAGATGAAAAACATGGCATTAGGCAATTATATGCTTTTTGACCCTTAGTGGTATATCTTATCAGCGTCCGTCAGCTTGCGTTAGCAAGGCCTTATTAGCATGATTCGCCCGATTAACTACGTTGAATCTGCGATTTCGCGGTTCTTTCTTTACGTCTGGTAGACAAACACACTCCAACACAAATCAATTTATAACCGCGATTGTTTTTTTTGACCGCGAATTTTGCGAATTTAGCGAAATCGAAGATTCAACGTAGTTAATAGGAATCCGCTTTGCGTATTCCTTGACTTCGTTGAGGATTCTCTGATTTCTGCCTATAATGTGGCAAATCAAGACGACATTTTGAAAAGAAGACAATTCAGGTCTATTAAACGTTAATTGTTAGCGACATAGCCGCAGTATGGAAAAGGAATTTGACCTGAATTGACGATGAATTGTCTTAAAAAAGAGACCTATATTTGTTTTCATAATCCGATGGAACACAAAGACGCACGGCTGTGCGTCTCTACATGCCAAAAAATATGGTAAATCAAGATTGCTTCTCAAAAGCCAGAGAAAAATTGCATAACGTTTTGTGACGACTCACAAAACGGCAAAACATTTGCAATGACACTTTGTGACGACTCACAAAACAGCAAATCATTTGCAATGACACTTTGTGACGACTCACAAAGCTGCAAATCATTTGCAATGACACTTTGTGACAACTCACAAAGCAGCAAATCATTTGCAATGGCACTTTGTGACGACTCACAAAGCGACAAAGCATTTGCAATGACACTTTGTGACAACTCACAAAACGGCAAAGCATTTGCAATGACACTTTGTGACAACTCACAAAGCGACAAAGCATTTGCAATGGCACTTTGTGACATTAATAAAAGCTTCATGCA